>URTH01000007.1 GCA_900550775.1 uncultured Eubacteriales bacterium
GCTCCGCTGCTAAATTTCTCTTTTAACCCCTTTAAACTAGCGCTTGCTTTTTTTGCATTCGCAAAGAAATTACCGGCGCGCAGCACAATGGTAGCACCGATCTGTTTATTATTTGCTGCCACTTTCTCACCGCCTTATTTTTCTTTCATGGCTTCTCGGATTTCGTCCGCCGTTAATTCGGCGGACGCCATATAAAACTCAAAGCCGAGCGGAGAGAGGGAGAGGATGTGCTCCGGGGCAATCCCTTTTTCCAGATAATAATGCAGCGCATACAACTCCCTGTCCGCCTTGATTAGTTTTTTAAGCGTTCGGCTACCGTCACATTATCGGCGCTGTAACCGGCCATCTCCATCAGCTGTGCGGCGATCGCTGCGACCTCGCCCGGCTTAAAGACCGCGAAAGCGGCCTCGTGCGGTGCGCCTCCTGTTTTTAATTCCCCGGCGTGCAGCATGGGGCAGCACTGATAGACGATGTAGGCATTCCCCATTTCCTCACTTTCCTCTGCCAGCTTTCTTGCATCGGAAAGCTGCGAGAGGGTCGGCTCTACCACCTCAATGCAGCCATCCAGCGATTTAATATAGAGTTCTCTCGGCTGCGGATCGTGAAGAGAACGCGCTCTCTGCTCCTTGCGGCTGATAAAATCCTCTAATGTAATTTTTCTGATATGTTCTTTTGACATCTTAAATTCCTCTCTTTCCGTTCAGTGGGGGCGGATATGTTCCGCCCCGTAAATTAAGCAGCAATGCTGTCGAGATAATCAAACGAGGTAAAGCCGCCGGAAAATTCGTCCTCGGCCGTTTTTCCGTTCTCAAAACTCATCAGCGTCAAATCGTTAAACCAGCAATTATGCAGCGCGATGCGCTCCGCGCCGAACGCGTCCGGGTCGTCCAGTTTATAGATAAGCTCTGACCGCGGATCGCGCCCCTTGGAAAACTCCTCGGCCAGCGCACGCGCACGCGAAAATACTTTTTTGACCTTGATACTCCATTCGCCGCCGACCGCCATCAGCTTACTGTCCTTCCACATGTCGCCGGCAAAGGTCACGTCCTCCCGATCGGGCTTTAGGGTGGCCTCTGCGGAAGTTACTTCAAAAATAACCTCGTTGTCCCAATACACAAAGCCGTGTGTGCCGCTGATGACACGCGGTGCAGTTGGTTTTTTCATAAAATCGCATCCTTTCTCTCTAGGTAATGATTAAACAAAAATGGTAAAGTTCAGATCCTCGATTGCGTCTTGCATTTTGACGTTGCAGCCGACAAAAACGCGGCTCCCGGTGCTTGCCTTCTTAATGGCGTCATCGTCAAACTCTGCATACTTTGGATCAATTCCCTCCAGGTAGGCACGCTGCGCGTCAACATCAACATAGGCGATGTTTTCATATTCGTCATACAAAACGCCATCACGTACCAGCCCGGCAAGGTAGACATTTACCGCGTTAATAAACAGCAGTTTGTTGTCATAGCTGTTTCCCTGGCCGATATAGTTCTCTTCAAAACTGTTTCGGATGTCATCGCACATCAAATCCAGGCCGTCCATGATTTTAATCTTCTTCATGTCGGCCGTTTTGCCTGTGCCGATGGTTTTGAGCGAATTGACGGCGCGCCCCAGCTTGACATGCTCGCCGTCATGAATCAAAATCAGCTTGCCGGCGTCCACATCCGCGTCCGGATCAGTGCTCTCCTTGATCGCAGAAACCTCCGAAAGCACCGTGTAGGTTGCGCTGTTATCCAGATTTGTCCCGGCAAGAATCCCGGCAATCCGGCAGCAGTATTCCGTGGTGGTGTATGTCTTTTTGCCGACTACAATATCCTCGGTGGCAAAGTTGATAATACCCTCATGGTCTGCCGCAGTGCTCGGCAAAACTGCCTTAAAGCTCTGCCCGTCCGACCGGCAATTCTTGATCCACGCCGCAATCTCCGTCACTTCGTCCTCATCCGCGCCCGGAAAGGCCAGATAGTTCCATTTTTTATTTTTCAGCCGTGCCAATGCCTCGGTTGCATCGCCGTTTGTTGCCCCGATCCGTTCCACAATGACCCGTGCCGGGCTGCCGTCAAAGGTCTTTTGCAGATAATCGTAATTGGCTGACGTCCAGTGGCTCTTTACCACCGCATTCATTTTTGCATAAGTAAAGGAATCGGTCGTTTGCGTGTCATCCTTTAAAATCAGGGCAACCACGCCGCGCCCCGATCGTGCAATGGCCGTATTGGCCGCCGCCTTAATCTCAATCAGTAATTCCGGCATTCCCATTTTCTTCATCCTCTCTGTTCATTGTTATATTTAGTTCTTCTGCAGGCGCATCCTTGCCGTCATCTGCGCCAAAATACTGCGTGACTGTGTAAGAAAAATCCACAATCAGCACATAGCCGCTGTGATCTGCGGCGACCTTGAACGCCTCAATCGTTCGCCATCCAATGGTCAGCGGTTTTGTAAGCACGGCATTTTTGATGATTTTTGCCGCGCACAAAAGCTCCTCGTTGGTTTCGATTTTGGGATAGTACATCACCGTAACCGAAAAGGTGTCCTCCACCATAAACTGCCCCACGCGTTCAGATTCCGATGGGAAAACATCGACCGTGCAAGACGGTTTCTGTGCGCCCTCCTGCGCCTCCGATGCGACAACAAGAAATCCTGCATCGCGGAGCAGCGCGCCGACCGCGCGCTGAATATCTTTGCATTCAATCATGGCTGCATCTCCTTTGTCATTGCGTCAAGCACCTTTTGCGCGTCTTTTAAAACCCGGTCGTTGAGTTCGTTTAACGCTTTTTCCCGCACCCGTCGCCCCTCGACATATCCGGTTTCCTTGACGCCCATGCCATACCGCTGCGCCACATTTAATTTTGTTGTTTTACCGATACGTTCGGCTTCTTTGGCATATCTGCCGTTGTCATTCCTCTCGCGCGTGCGGACAACCATCTTATGACCTAGGTCAAACAAGTGGGCGTGCGGCGCTTTGGTATAGACAAGACTGACCATGGTTTGGCCGTTTTTATATTCCTTCGGCTTTTTCTCTTGCCAGGTATTGCGCAGATGTTTTGTGTCCGTTTTCTTTTTCTTGCTCTTATCCAGCGGCGTCATTTGCTTTATGCGCTTTTTCATCTGCCGGGCAGCGGCCGAAAGAAAGGCTTCGCCCTTTTCTTGAAATCTGGGCTGCATTTTTTCAAATGTCTTTTCCAGTTCGTCAAAACCAAAGACGTCCTTAGTCCTCCTTGCCATAGTCGTCCACCTCCGTGCAAATCAGTTTTAATTCCCGATTGCGGGAATCCAGATTTAAAACCGAAACAATGTCTAAAATTCTTCCGCGGAACAGAACCTTAAAATCGCTGCGGATATCCTTTGCATAGCGGATTTTCACCGTATAGGTGGTTTCTGCCCGCAGCTTTTGGGATTCCTCATATTCGCGTCCGTTCATGGGTGCGACAGCTGCCCAAATAGCGTATTCCATGACATCATTTTCATCGGCGCCGCCTAAATACCTCGGTTTGCTCTCTCCCTCAGTCACCGAAAGGTACGGATATTCCTGTGGGTTGTTTCCCTGAAAAGGGTGAAACGGCACCCACGCGGGCACCGTTTCATTCATCGTGTTGGTATAAGAATAACCGGGGGATAGCAGTACGATCCTGTCCCTCATATCACTAAAACGCATATCAGTCACTGCTTCCTTGTGCCGGATTCGTCTCTGTCTGTTGTTCGCCGGCCGGGTTGAGCTTGTTTAAGATTGCAGTGACAATCGCATTCTTGGTGCTGCTCTCCGTGACGCCGGTCACTTCCAATTCCGCGCAGAGCTCCAATAGCTGTGTCTTAGTCAGATTTTTCAAGGTTGCCTCGCTGATGTCATCTGACAGTGTTGCACCTGCCTCGGTCAGTGTGAGTGCGGACACCGAAAAGCCGCGGATCATGATCAGCGCGGCACGGTCAAAGATGCGGCCGTCAAAGCGTTCCATGCCTCTCGCCTTTAAGCTGTCCGTTTCAAATGCGCCGGCACCGACATCGGTAAACGCGATGCCAAAGTCTTTTCTTGCAAACATCCGATATGCCGATTCAAAATCACCGAACATAACCACCGTTTTGTTGTCTTCATCCGTTAAGATGGAATCGTAGATTTCTACCGGGAACCCCAGCAGCAGATAGCTGTCCTTTTCTCTCGGATTCGGCTGCAGCAAAGAGCGCCCGTCCCCGTCTTTTACCTCTGCACATTTTGCAAATGCCAGAGAGTTCATAACCCATTTTGCCTTTGCGCGGTAACCGGCGGGCAAGGTAAGGTATACGGCGCGGAAGAAGTCAATGGTAAGCGTGCTGGGCGTTGTGACCTCGGTATATGCGCCGGAGGTGGAAATCAAGCCCTGGCAGTGCTTTTCACCGCCGACACCGTACAGGATTTCATGATTCTCGGTCACCCTTGCGGCATCGGACAACCATGTGCGGATTTCGCCCTCAAAGGAAACAAAGCTATCCTCTAACAGCTCCGTAGACACCGTCATCATACCGGCATATTTGTGCTGCTTATAGGTCATCGGCTCAAAATGTGCGCTGTTCATTTCCTTAACTTCCTCATATTCTTCGGTGTTGTACAGCTTGTTGGCGTCACCGCTCCGCCAGATGCGTGTGCCGGTGACCGAGGACACATTTTCAACGGAAATAAGGTTTCTGACAGATTCCTTAGACTTTACGCTTTCATAGATGGTAGTGGAAAGATCGTCCGGAACCGTATATCCGCCGTCCTTTTTGCTGCCCTCGCTGTACTTGTTTCGGTAATCCAATGCTGCCGATTCCATGATTTTCAATTCATTCTCAGTCAGCTTTTGGCCGGAAATCGCTTTGTAGAACAAGGCGGAATTGTATTTTTCCTCTTCGTTTCCTTCCTTAGGACCATCGTTCGGGTCAGCCTCCAGACCCCGCCGTGCCTCAAAGGCTTTTTCGGCCGCCGTAAGCAAGCTTCGGCAGCGATCTGCCTCTTCTTTTGCTTTGGTTGCTGCCTCTGCATCGCCTTTTGCGACTGCCGCGTCAATGGCGTCCAGCGCATTGCCGAGTTTTACACGCAGCTCTCTCATTTCATTGCTCATTCTGATACTCATAGTTATCACCTTTCTTTTTATATAAATTTTTTATTTTTTTTACACTCCATAAGCGCTCCGCACCGTTTTTGCATATAGCGCCATATTCTTTAAATCATCCGGAACCATGACAGAATCCGGCTTTTTCGGCGTAAGAAGCGTGGTGTAGTCCTGCGGAACCTTGTAGCGGTCAAGAAACGTGCTGCTGCATGAGGCCGCAGCCGTCAGTGCCGGCGTGGTTTTCACATTGGAAAATAGCTGTGCCGCCTCTTCGCCGGTCAGCCATGTTTCCGCTGCCATATACGCAGAAAACTGATCGGCAGTAACGCCGTCATTCGCCCTTGTTAAGTAGGTTGCAATGATGCCGCCGTCCAGCTTGTCCAGCGTGTCGGCAAGAGATCGCATGTCGTCTGCGTTTCCCATGGCAATTGTCCACGCGTTATGGATCATCATAAATGCGTTTTCCGGCATGATGATTTCATCGCCTGCCATGGCAATCACAGAGGCAATGGACGCCGCCAGGCCATCAATGTATACCGTCTTTTTTCCGGTGCAGCTGCGCAGCATGTTACAGATGGCAACCCCCGCAAACACATCACCGCCGCCGGAGTTGATATGAATCGCAATGTTCTTTCCTCCGATCTCTTTGAGCAGTTCCTGCACGTTCAAGGGATATTGATCTTCCTTTGTCCATGCCGACCAGCTATCCGACACAATATCCCCATAAAAAAACAGCTCCGCATCGGAACCGTTTTCACTGTTTTTTAAATTACAAAAATCATACTTCATAAAATCCTCCTCATTCTCCTTCTTGCTGAATACGTTTGTGTTTCTCCAGTGTGTCAAGCGTTGTAAAGTTTAAGCTGACATAGTGCTTATCCCCGATTTCGCCGATCCCGTTCATCTCTTCCATGGCGCGCACCTCGTTAATGGTCAGCGCACCCATCTGGATCATCTTTTCGTAATAGGCGGTACGCTTTTCAGCGCTGCCGCGCATACCGGCGGCAATATTGAATTTGGTATAGTAATTGCCCTCATCCGAAAGAAAGCATGAAAAATTGTGTGCCTCTTCGATGTTAATGCAATCCGGCGCAACCACATCTTGGATAAAACGGTCGTTGATCTCCTGTAAATTAGAATATTTCTCCTGTGCAAGACCAATGGCAGAAGCCGGAACATCAAAAATAGCCGCAATCTCCTTTGCCGTCATCTGCTTGGATTCGATGAATTGAATGTCTGTCATCGGCAGTGAAATATCCTGCCATTCCATACCGCCGTCCAGTATGGCAATATCGCCGCTGTTTTGGTTGCCGCCGTAAAGTTCCCGCCATTCCTTTTTCAGCTTGCGCTTACCGCCGGGAGAAATCGGCTGCGTCATCTTCAAAGCGCCCTGCTTTACCGCACCGCTTTGATAAAAGCCCTTTAGGTGGCGATCCATTTGATCGACTGCGTCAATTTGTCCTCTGGCTACGGATAAGGGAGAAATCCCGCGTTTTCCGTCTGCCGAGAGGTAGGGGATATAAATGACTTCGTCTTCCGTGTAAATCTGGCCGCGGTAGGAATAAACGTACTCATCCAGATCAAGCAGCTTTTGCACGCCGACTTCTCTGGATTTCCACGGAATCAGTTCCACCAGCCGCCCATAGGTATCATACTTTTTATAGACCACGCAAAAGCCGTGGGACAACACATTGGTCATGATAAACTGTTTGTACATGGTCGGCGTCTGATAGCGGTTGGGGCGGCGTTCCAAAAGATGGCGGACAGGGTGACCGATATCTGCCCGAAACCGCTGTTCTGTCTCGATGCCATCCGACACCGTCAATTCCTTGTGAAAAACTTGAAACGGCAGTTTTGACAACATTCTTGCCCGATAGTTGATACAAGCAAATACCGTGCCGCAGCGGTATAGCGCATAGGCCGTTCCCGGTGAATTTTCTGCCCTTTTTGCAAGTTCTTCCAGGGTCATCCAGCCGCGCCCCGTATCATCATCCCCCGAAACGGAATTGAAAAACATTGCTTTAATTTTGTCTATTACATGCATTGCCGCACCCCTTTATCACAAAATATAATCATCAGACATAATAACCTCCTCCAAATTGACATAGGTATCACAAATCGCGCGGCTATGTGCCGTAATCATGGCAGCGGCCGGGTCGATGCGCTGGGTAGTTTTCGATTTGTCCGGCTTGATGTTTCCGTTGGAATCCGTCACCGCAACAACATTGGAAATCGCCCATCTTAAAACCGGGTCATCAAAATGAATCAGCTTGCCCTGGATCGCAAGCCGCTCCACGTCTTTCATCGGTTCCGACAAGGTATAGACTCCCTGGCGCACTTCCACACAGGTAAATCCCTCGTTTTCCATCCGCTGGCCGAACTCGGTCGCATTCCATGGGTCATAGTCAATCTCTACAATGTTGTACTTTTTCGCAAGGGATAAAATATACTCAATAATCCATTGCTGTTCGATGACTTCACCCGGTATTGCCGTTAAATATCCTTTGCGCACCCATGCGGAATACGGTACATTGTCTTTATGCTCCTTTTCAATCATGGTTGCCTCCGGGATGAAACTGTGATGCAGCACAGCATAATACCCGTTTTCTAAAGGAAAAACCAGCGCAACAGAGGTCAAATCCAGCTTTGCGGACAAATCCACACCGACATAGCAGCGTTTAAACGATAAATCCACATCGATCCCCTGCCCGCTCCGGTTCCACTTATCCATGTTCATCCACTTTACAGAGGACGAAACCCACATATTCATGTGTTTACATGCAAACTGGTTATATGCCGCCGGGATTTCCTTTGCTTGCTTGGCTTTGATTTTCAGATCGTTCACTTTTACCGATACGCCAAGATTCGGATTTGCCTTGATAAAATTCTTAGGGTCTAGGATATCGTCGCCATCATCCGGCTGTGCGATGTAAGCAAACAGTGTATCGTCCTCCAGCGTTCCTTCCAGAACTTTCATGGCGTATTCGTACCGCTCATGGCAGATCCCGTTTACATCAAACCCTGCTGTTGTAACCACCCAGATCAGCGGTTGCGACCGCGCCACGGTTCCGCCCTTTAGAATGTCGTATACGTCACGGGTTTTATGAGCGTGCAGCTCATCGATCAACCCAACATAAACATCCTTACCGTCAAGGGTTCCGGCCTCTTTGGAAACCGGCTCAAACTTTGACGCACTGGCCGGAACATTCATGTTATTGGTGAGTACGTTGATATACTGCTTCAGTTCCGGCGAACGCGCTACCATCTGCTTTGCGGTATCAAAGATGATTTTTGCCTGATCTCTGGATGTTGCGGCTGAATAGATCTCGGCGCCGCTTTCCCCGTCCACCGTCATACAATAAAGCGCCGTGGATGCCGCGTCCGTTGATTTTCCGTTCTTTTTTCCGATTTGCTCATAGACCTCTGAAAACCGCCTAAGGTGATCGGATTTTCTTTTCCATCCGAATACACATCCTTGCACAAAACATTGCCAAAGTTCCGGCGTGATCGGTTTGCCGGCACAATCTCCTTTGTAGTGATGACAAAGGTTATAAAATTCCAGTCTGATTTCCGCTGTTTTGGCATCGTAATAGTAGGGATAGCTTTTGTTTTTTGCCCTTTTAAGATCGTTAAGATGCCGCTGGCATGCAAGTTTTACCGGCCGTCCCGCTCCGATTTCTCCTGCGAGAATCATTTTTGCATACTTCGTTGCTCTATCCATGATGATTTCTGGCTTCTTTCATTAGTGTAAGCAGCGGATTTTCCTGTTCCTCAAACTGTTCGGCGGACAAATTGCTCCTGGATGCCGGTGTTAATCCAAATTCCCTGCCGAATTTTAAAATATTTCCCATCGCGGTATTGGCAATTCCAACCGCCGGAGCCTGTAGCTCATACCCCTTTGGCGATACCATAATCATACCGTCAGCGCGCTTTTGTTTTTCTGCTAAAATCCAGGTGTCTACACTTTGGCAATAGGCGCAGAGCGCCATATAATCCGCGCCTGTAAAAAGACCGTTTCGTTTCAGCATCGGCAACACGCGCTTCCATTCTTTTTTGGCGTAACTGCCAAGCCATGGCGGCGGCGTTTCCCACTCTTCCGAAATCGGCATCTTCGGTTCGTTTTGGTTCAGGCTTCTTTTTCCCGGATTCCCCTGAAGCACCTTAAGCGCTGTCGGTGTCCCGGTCGGTCCCCTTTTTCCCATCGTTTTATCGCCTCCTATTCGTCATCGCCGTGCCGAAGATGTTCGATCATCCAATCGATTCCCATTGGCATCTTTCCGCCAACCCCAATCTCCTCACGGTTCTCGTGATAATGCAGCGCAAGCCGCACCGCGGCGAGCGCATATAACGCATTTTCGTTTTGTTCCGGGATGCCGGTGCGCCGCAGCGTTTCTTTCGCGGCGTCAATCTCTGATGCAATGAGGCTATCCTCATCATTTCCGTCAATCTTTCCGTATTGCTTCACCGCTTTTACATAATCATCCATTTTCATTTTTACCACCCCTTTGTGATTTCGGCCGCTCCTAACCCCACCCTCAAAACTTGCGCTGCCGCACAAATGATTTAAGCGGCGGTCTGGAGCGTCCTTGTAATTTTTTTGACCCCCTGGGGGGTATAAAGAAAACACACAAGGAAAGCCCCTGTGTGCTAGTTATATTTTGCGTGACACTGATTGCAGAGAGGACGCAGATTGCTTTGATCTAAAGCCAATTCCGGGAACTCTCGCAGCGGCTTTACATGGTGTACCATGTCCGCAGTCTTTACTGTCCCTTGCGCCAAGCAATCCTGGCACAATCCATAGTGTGCGGCAATCGAAAGCGCCCTTGCTTTTTGCCACTGTTTTGATTTGTAAAAAGCAGCAGATTTCGCATCTCGATTTTTTCTGTCATAGCAGCGCTGCCGCTGTGCTTCTCGGTCTTGTTTTTCCTCTCTGTGCTTTTCGCAATAGGTTTCTCTTGTCAGGACATGGCATCCTATTTTTCGGCACTCTCGCATAGGTTTTTGATGCATTTTTGCATTTCTCCCCTTGATTTGTGACATAACCATAATATATATTGTGTTTGTGTTTTAAAATCCTTGTCTGTACCTTGCGCCACAAGGGCTATCGCGGTTTTTAAAACAGCCTTCCAAACATTCCCCCATTATGTTTATGTTGTTAAATTTTAAAGTTTATCATGGCCTGTGTGACACGCTCCTTGGTGACGCCGATATAAGTCAATGTGTCGCGCTCTGCGGAATGGTTCAGCCACACTTTTATGGTCGCCAAATCCTTTGTCGCACGGTAATAATGATAGGCGCATGTTTTGCGCATACTATGGGTGCCAAGGTTTAATCCGTAGCGCTCTCCGATTTTATGGATGACCTCCCAGGCCATTCTTCGGGAAAGCGGTTTAAACTCATTATCCCTTGCCGGGATAAGCGCCTCTTGCGGATCTCTTCCTTCACAATAATATTTTAGCGCCTTTCTCAATTCCGGAGAGAATGCGATCGTGATCTCTTTCCCGGTTTTGCTCTGGCAGAAAGTATGCGTTTTCTTATTGGCTACATCGCCAACACGCAGTTTTAGTATTTCGTTAATACGCAGCGCCAGCAAAGTACCCATAAGAAACATGATGTAATACTTTTCGTTCCACTGATATAAATCACTTTTGATTTTATGGTAAATTGCCTTATCGCGAATTGGTTCTACTGATACCACATTCTCACCTCCCATATATTCCCTGCGCCCCGCCCCGCGCGAATTGTCCGGAATATTCTTTTCCCGTATCATCCAATAAAAAAGCGTCCCCGAAATCGGAAACGCTTCCCGCGCCGCACAAATGCCCTGCACCACCGCGGTTTTCATATTGTATTTGCATTATACACTATATCACAGACCCAACCGGAAGTTCAAGGAAGTTTTTGGAACTTTCCGGAACTTTTTGGAACAAAACGGAAGTAAACGGAACTTTCCGGAACTTTCCGGAAGTAAGAGGAAGTAAGAGGAAGTAGAAGAAACGAGAGAAAGAGGAAGTAGGAAAAAAAGAAATAAATTTCAAAAAAACGCTTGACATATGTGTACACATATGATATAATAAATACATCAAATGAAGAAAGGAGGCGTAAGATGTGGGATAAAATAAAGGAAACGGCGATCATCTTATATTACATACTGAGCGGCATACTCGTAATGCTAAAGATCATCGACCGTTTCCATAGAAAGTGAACAGAGGGCGAAAGCCCTCTCTCACTTACTTTATTGTACCACATCAATTTATGATGGTCAAGTTTTTTAAACGATACGGAAGCGCCGTTACATCGGCCATATTGTTTTTATTATTACTGGCGGACACCGATTTTAACGCAATCCCAAAATATCGGATATTTACGCTTTTTCTCGCCGGCATCGTAGTTATTCTTACTGCGATAGAGGTCATTACAAGGAGGGGAAACGATGGCAAGTAATACATCATCCAAGGTAATCCAGCGGTACAAAAACAAAGTCTATAAAAGGGTTGTTGCCGATCTCCCAAAGGATTTGGTTGCGAGCTGGGAAGAAAGGCTGAAAGCCGACCAAATCAGCAAGTCCGAATTTATACGCAATGCAATAAAACAGTATCTAGACGGGGAATGACCCCGTCTTTTTGATTCCGCGCTCCAGTTCGCGAACCGCCCGGCTATTGAGTTCTTCCCTTGCCCACTTCTCACATACGCCTAGGACCTCGGCCACAGCCTCCCAGCTTTTCCCCTCTATATACTTCAATTGTAACAGAGATCGACTTCTGGGCGATTGCACAGTCTTTATGGCATCAATGATTTTTTGCATCTCTTCCCGGATTTCCTCAATCTGCCGTGTCAGCCTGTCAATTTTATCGACATACTTGACATTCCGCGTTTCAGAGCCGTTTCCCCTTGATTGTTGCACTGCCATTTCCCGCCGATTGGATGTTTTCCATGCCGCATCCGCGATTGCCTCCTTTTTTTCATCTTCCAGCTTATTGACAAGATTTTCATAGTAAATATACCCGCTTAACCATTCCTGTGTTATCACTCTTGACCCCTCCTAGAGATATATCCTATCCTTTTGCCGTATGCTTTCTGTACCGCCGTTTTGGTTTCTCCTCCGGCGCGATCCGCGGATATCGCTTTTGTTTTTCTGCCCACTGCTGCGGCGTGATGTAAAAGCTGCACGATTCCGTGGCGCAGTACAGTTTCAGCAGGCAGTCGCATTTTGTCCCGGTATGATGCACGCAGTCGGTTCTGCCGGCGCGGATTGCCTTTACGTATTTTCTCATATGTCAGCCTCCTATGGTTACCGTTATGTTTAATATGGTGGCGGCCAGCCAATAAATCGCCATCCGCCAGTCCCTAAGGACGGCGTAGACAACCGCCGCCCAGAATTGCAGACTTATCAGCAGAACCGGAAATATGTATTCTGTCATTGATTTATCCTCTCTTTCAGACGTTCCATTTTTGCCGTTTTGTAACGCTCGACCTCATCGGCGCAGTTGTTAATCATTTTAAGCTGTTCCAAACATATCTCAACATCCGCGATTTCTTCGGGGATATTGTTATCCTTGCCACGATGCTTTTTATTGATCGCCTGTATCAGTTCGGCACATTCTTCGATGCATTGGTTTTCTTGCGCTTCCTCGCCATAATATTCGATCGCTGCTTTGTGTATCTCATGCGTTCCAACCTTATCGTCCTCTACTATCTCTAAACATTCATTTTTCCAATTAATTACCTTCGATAGGTCGTATGACGAAAAGCCACTATGCCACTCATTATCAGATAAATCGTAATACATAATGCTATAGCAAGGATTTTTTGACTTACCAACTATTATCATAAAATCGGACACTTTAGTTTTGCAATTCATTTTTCCATCTCCTCCGATCTCTTTTGTGCTTCCGAGCACTCTTCTCCAGTCGGAACATCAACTCTGTTCGAAAACATTTCTTCTCCGATTTTGTTATACTCATTGAATAAAGCATCGAATGCTTTTTGCCATTTCTCATCATGTGTGTGAACCTCTCCACTTCCTGCGTGCGCCAGTTCATGAGCGAATATCTCCACAGAATCGTTTATTGTCAAATCGGTATCTACAAATATCGTTATCTCCCCATCACTTCCAAAGACCGTCATCCCGCATATTCTTTTTTCATTTTCTTTATCTCTGAGTTTCGGCTCAAAGTATGCAGTATACTTTATTTCCGGAAATATCCTCTTGAACGCCATATTAAGAATTTCGTACGGGCTGTTTTTTATTATCCACCTATCGTTCATTTCTTCATCTCCTCCAATTTCCTTTCTGCTTCCGCACGGGTGAGGAATACCGTTTCCCCGAACTCATGCAACAAGTCATAGTCAAATTCGCACTCTATGATCTCTCGTTTTTGGCAGCCCCGGCAGTTTTTTAAAGTTTCCTCAGAGGAAAGATTGTTATATTTACATCCTCCGCAAGGTGTCGCAATTGCATAAACCTTTGTTCCAACCTTGCACGGCAGCCTTATGCATAAATCATTATCGGCGAAATCGGGGCATTTATTAACCCCTCTATATTGTCTTGCAAACGTACACACTTCACAATGCAAACAATTTTCACATTTCATTTCTTTCCCTCCGTCATTTCTTTTACAAGGTCATCAATCTCAGTTGTTGCATCGCAAACAGTACACCGACCGTACAATTTTATATTTTTATTGAAATTAGTTTTCAACCGTTCCGCAAACTCTTTTACGGCTTCGGATTTTATGGTTTTAAGTCGTTGTACCACATCTACAAACATTTTCTTTGCGGCTTTTTCGTGCGATTCCGCAATAACCTTGTCAGCATTTGCTAATTCAAGTTCCTTGCATTTTTCCTTGATAATATCGCTTAAATCGCAATATACAGTTTGTTGGCAATCGTACTTGTCTTTAATATCCTGTTTTTCTTCTTTCAACCTCGCAATCTCTGCCTGTTGGCGGTTGATGAGGTCAACCGTGCTTTTTGCTACAGGCATTGTTATATAAACATCAAATTCTTCTCCGTGTTCATTTATAATCTCCGAGTCAATCTCGTTCCAATACTTTATAATCTGTTCATCTGTCACGATTCATCACTCCAATCTAAAGCCTGCCCGCAATTAAAGCAGTAATTGTCACCTTGTAAAATTGCGTCTTTTTCACCGCAACCGGGGCAATGATATAATAAGCAATCATCATCCATAGGGGCAATCTCGCTCTTGCATTGAGGACAGCGAACATAATCTTGTTCATCATATCCCAATGTTACCTTTTTCGGCACCTGCTTTTCAAGTGCTTCTATTGCCATGTCTAAAGCTTCTGTTATATAAATGGCATTCAGCTCATTATGAAAATGAATATCTCTGTGTTCTTTTATCCGTGCTAATGCCTCTTGCGCGTTCATTTTTCCACCTCCAACAATTCGGGATTGTCGTGTATGTTGCCGATTACTTCATAATCAACACTATTTCCCACAAGATTAAATGCCCTGTGTATATTCTCTAGCCTAAACACAGCAGGCACATAAGTAATTATGAAAATATCATAGTCTCTTACGTTAGAATGTGCGATAACTCGTCCGTACTTCTTTGTCCGAATAATATCCCCTTCAAATATCAGCTTGCCGTTCTTATCTTTCAATCCGGTGTACTGTCCGACTGTTTCGGGGATAACTTCGTGTAAATTTCCTCGTAAATCTATAATTAAATGTCTATCAAAGTCGAGTTCTGAAATCACCTGACCAAATACGCCAGATCTTTTTCGTTGAAATACATAATAGCCCGTCACCCATTCGCCGTTATCTTTTTGCTTTCCTCTGAATAAATGTTGCTCATTCATTTGCTGCACCGCCTTTCAATGCTTTTTTGCAGCTTTTTCTTCCGCCATTCTATTAGCCTTGTATTCGTTGTACTTGCGCCGGTACCTGTAACTGTCTCCAAAGATATTCCATGCCGCTTTTACGAGTTGTGGCTCATACGGACGTATTTTTTCCAAATCTTCTGTTGCTCTTGAAGATATCGGACAGCCGCAGCACCCCGTACGCTTTAACCCATAGACTTCGTACGCATCGGAGTATGTAATCCCGTAATAATGCTTATACCACTCCTTGTCGGCATCAGAAACATAAAACAATGGCCTCAACCGGTATTGACCGTCCGCATTTTCCGTAAAACAAAGGCTTGTGTTGTCTCCGCGCGGCACGGAACGCATTCCGCCCTCGTCTCTGCGTTCGCCTGTTATAATCATCTCAAAATCCTTTTGCGCGCTATGTGCGACCTGCTTTTTGCAATAGTTGCAGCATTTATTGCTAATCTTAAATTCCGGAGGGTTTTGCTTTATAAAATCAAGCATGTATTTCGATGAGTTGATGACAAGTTGAATGTTAGGCCGAGGCTCCCCTTTTGAATTACAGCAGCACAAGAAGTTGATCGTACTCTCACACTTTGGATAACGTTCTTTCAGTTCCTTGCGTTTGGCAGCTTTATCTTCCGCCTGCGCGTATTCATCCGCAATTGACAACGGAATGTTTTTGTTCTGGATTCCCTCGATTCCGGCAGACATAATCTTTGAGACAAACGGTTGTCCATATTCAAGTGCTGCGTGTACAATGGTTTTCTTTGGGCGTAATTCTTTAATTTCTACGCCGTACTTTATTTCCGTTTCTTTTACATGCCGCTTTGTCGCTTCCATCTCCAGGCCCGTATTGAAAAACACATATTGAACCGGCTGCAGGCCAAAGATCTTTCTCGTGGTCTCAACTAAGTGCAGCATGATATCGCTATCACTGCCGCCGGAATAAGAGCATATCGCCTTTGGATGCTCCAAAAGCCGTCTTGCGATAATACTTTTTATTGCTTCAAATTTTGCCGGCGCCTCGAAATCCGCATAAGTCGGCCGATCTGTATACACCTTGCTTCTAAACTCGTTGTTTTTATTTTCTTTCATCGTTCGTCCTCCTCATATCCGACTTCCACCAACGCGCATGCACGAATGGCGGCTTTGATTCGTTCCATTTCCCGTACGGAGATCATACCGCGCAGCCGATTCAGCAGCTGCTCCACATTTACGTATTTCATTCGCTTGCCTCCTCTGAAAACTCCATTGTATATTGTTTTGGCATATCGTGAAGCATAACTTCCTTTGCCAAATGATAAAACTCTCTTGATATCTCGAACCCGTAAGCGTTGCGATTGGATTCATAGGCAGCTCTTAGGGTTGAACCGCTCCCGGCGCACGGATCTATGACAACATCACCTTCATCCGTGAAAATCTCAATCAATTGTTTCAGCACGCCGATCGGTTTCTGGGTCGGATGAATTTTGGGATATATTTTCCGATTATCCCGTTCCCACTTGAACCAGTTAAAAATCATATGATTCTTTCCATCCGCGCCGATGTTATTAAATTTTGGCAGTTTGTCGCGGTACAAGACGATGGCATATTCGGTCGCTCCCACGATTTTCATATTTGCTTTCAATACCTGTGCAGAATAGTTTTTACAAAACACTAGCGGATAGCTTTTTCTAAATCCGTGCTTTTCTCCATATTGAATCACAACCGGGATTTGCTCAAACGCGCAAAACACAATCATTGCCGGCGCTTTTCCTTTTTCTTTTGGCTCCTTAATCAGCAGCTTGTTGCAAAAATGGAAATATTCCGCAATATTAAACTGTCCATCTCCATTGAAAAAGTTCGACTTCGCAAAATTGCTTTCGCCGTTTTTGTTGTCGCCGTCCTTATACCATTGCGGATTGGAGCCATATGCGTTTTCGCCGATATTGTACGGGATATCCGCTATGACAAGCTGTGCCTTTGGAACATTGTATTTTTTGTAATTCTGAAAATTGTCATGGAACAATTCGCATTTCATTCTTCTACCTCCGCAAGCCAGTAATTTCTTAGGCAGTCCAGGCATTCACATTTTGGGAATTGGCAATGGCGGCTGCTTTCAATACATCTCGGGCACACTCGCACAACGCCATCCCTCACGTTTGCATTCGGATATATCTCCAAAAACTTATCCTGCCTCGTTTTTGCAGGGTGTTCCTCACACCATTTGAGGATGATTTCGTTGGCCTCCTCCGGATGCTCTCTAATAAAATCATCACAAAAAAGCAAACCCCTACTTCTGTCCGTAAGTGGACACCCCTCACATCCTCGTGGATTTTCACAATATTTTTTTATAAATCTTGCATAATCAAATATCGTTGCTTGTTTTTTCATTTTCCCTCACACTCCCTCACTAATTTACGCAGCATGCGGATATCCCGTCTGCGCTCTGCAATGACCCGGCACAGCCTGCCGCGCTCCAGCAGCAAATAGAGTACCGCCGCAAGCAGCGCCGCCGTCAGCACCGCCAATATCATCGTTAACATTTTGTATCGCTCTCCTTTTCCTGCCGCGCAAGCTCTTTGTGCGCAATCTCCAGCAACATAGTCAGCGCTGTTGCTTTCTCGGATTTCTCGCCGTCTGTCAGACCGATCAGGATGCGGTGCGCGCTCATTTTTTTCGACCGCCTCATCCAGCGTCATCGTTTTTACCACGGCAATTCCTCCTTTGATTTTGTGATCGTGACCTCCGTCCGCGGATTTTCCTTGTCGTACATGACCCGGCTCCCGTCTGTCGATACCACGACGCGGCAGTTGTCATCCGTGATCACGCCGTGCTTTACCAGTACATCCATCAGCGCCGATTCCAGATTGGTGATATCCACTTTCCGCCGTGCCGGCATAAAGTATAGCGCCCGGATGTTCACCGGTTCAGAAATCGCAAGCGGCTTTAAAAACCACCCTGCGTCATGCTCATACCGCCGATACTGCGCGGATGGGATCAGCATTGGCCTTTTGCCGTTTCCCACGATCTGCATACTGTTCTTTTTGGTGACCGGCGGAAGTTTGATTGTCAGCTTGATTTCATCCATACCTATGTACCTCTCAGATCAGGCTGTCCGCACACTGTATTTCGATTTCGCACGACAGCGCATTGATCCTATGCATTGTGCGGTATTCCGAAAGAGCCTCGTCAAACAGCTTGTCGCAAAATTCCTTTGTCAAAACCTCTTTCGGGTACTTGCTGCACTTGATTAAAAACATGAACGCAATATCCTTTACCGTATCATACATTTCGATTCCTCCTCATTGTTCAAAGCGTCACGACCGCTTGGGTGCGATAGTTCTTTTTGGCATCGTCTTTGATGTTCAGCGCATAACCGCCGGGCGTTGCCATCTCATAGATCCTGCCGCCGACCGCCGCGTCAATCTCCAGAATCTCGCCGATCTGCCGCTCGCTGGATAAAACGGTGATCCGTCCGCCGTTGTAACGGTCGTTTAAAATCTCAAACGCCAGGTTGATATCCGCCGTAGTTGGCCGCGGCACCTCGCCCATCTGGTTCCTTCCCATCTTGAACAGATCGTCAATGTAGAGGATGTCCACCTTTTTTAGCCCCTGCACGGCCTCTCGGTAGCGTTCCGGATCATTCACCACCGACTTGATATAGCTGCTTTCATCGCGCCACATCATATACCGTACATTTCGGTTTTGCCGCAGAAAACCGGTACAAATTGCCGTACACAGATGCGTCTTTCCCGATCCGCTCTGACCGCCGATAAAGAACCACCGCGGCGCATCGTCTTTAACAAACCGTTCGGCCGCCGCCTTGAGCTGCTTTTGCCAGTCCTCTTTGGCTTGGTATGCGGCAAAGGTATACTTCTTCATGACATCGGTTAGGCCGCTTTTCTTTGCCTTGCGGATAAAGGTTCGGATTGCCCGGCACCGGCACTGTTTATACACGGCGCGGCAGCCGTATTCATCCTCGACCATCTCGGCGATCATGCCCCTGTCCTTGCAAAGTTCGCAGTGATAGCCGTCAATCTCATGTTCCCGTCCGACTTCTGCGTTGAAGCTTTGGACTTCCGTTTCTGCCCTTTGGCGTTCCCATGCTTTGTACTCCTCCGGCGTCTTGGGCGAAATGATCGTCTTGCCGCTTTTGACATCGGCTTTCAGCTTTCGCATCGCCTCGCTGAATTTGCTGATGTTCTCCTCAGAGGTAAGTACCGAGGTTTCCATAAACTTCATCAGTCCGTCCACCGTCATCGCCTCCTTTGCCGTTCATTTTCCTGTCATCTGCATCTTTCAGCGGATAGACGCTCTTCCAACCCTTCACCATCGAATTTTTCAGCAGCTGCTTTTGCCGCTCTACGTTATCCGGCTCTAAGGTGTTGACTTTGTTGATCAGCAGCCGAAGCATGTAATCTGTCATTGGCGCCTTAATCAGCTTTCGCATCTTGATGTACTCGTAATACAGATTCTTTAATTCTTCATCCTCGATATCGGACAGAATCCGGTCATAGCCGCTCTGCGGCCTTGCGTTCTTCTTTTTTGCATTTGGCGGATCAGCTGACGGCACATTTTCTTTTTTATCTTTTTCTTTTTTATAGTCTTTGTCTTTATCTTTATCTAGTCTTAGTCTTTGTCTAGTTAATAGACCACTATCTGTACCACCATCTGTACCACTATCTGTACCACTATCTGTACCACTATCTGTACCACTATCTGTACTACTATCTGTACTACTATCTGTACCACTGTACAAAATTTTGATGTGAAAACTCGCTGCCGCAGTGCCGTTTGAAGTAAAATCAATCAGCCCTTTTTGCTTTAAAACGTTTCTTGCTTTGATTACTCCGTTTTTGGATAAGCCTGTATATAATTCCAATGTTCGAATTGCCGCCGTGAACCATTTTGACCATTGGCACTTATTGTTTATATGCATCAGCGCATACCACAAAGCAATTTGTCCGGGTGCTAAATTGTTCGTTAGAAGCAATTCATTGAACTTCAGAATCTGACTTATGTATTCCATCGGTTGATCCTCCTATTGTGTTTCCTACATCGTATCATGAATCGGAGTGACACTGCGTGCCATGTCAATCCGGTATCGCTTGTATGTCACGGTCTCGCCGTAGCGGTTCTTGCTCTTTTCCATACTGTCCGCAATCGGCACGCCCTGTTTTTTCAGGTCATAAATGCGGCCGGAAAGCCGGGTAACGCCCAGATCGTCAAACGCCTCGCGCGTGCTGATGCTGCCAAAATCGCGCATGTATTGCATGATCCTGTTACACTGTGACTGCTTTTTCATCTTCTCACCCCCACGGTAGATCGTCATCGTTTTCCATCAGCGCCGTAAAATTCTCGTCCAAAGCCGCCGGCTCCTGTGTCTGCTGCCGATGCCTTGCCGCCTTGCTCTCGCCAAAGTTGACCTCTGCGGCCACAACCTCGGTCGCATAACGCTTTTTGCCGCTCTGATCCTCCCAGGTTCTGGTCGCGATGCGGCCGATTACAATGATCATGCTGCCCTTTTCAAAATAGTTGCTGACAAATTCTGCCGTCTTGTTCCACGCCACGCAGTTTACAAAGTCGGTCTGCTTATTCTCGCCGTAGCCGTTGTCAATCGCAATGGAAAAACTCACTACCGGCGTCCCTGCGCTTGTGTGCCGCAGCTCCGGGGCTTTGGTCAGCCGCCCCATCAAAATCGCTTTGTTCATCATCTGTTATCACCTCCGTAATGTTAGTCTCTCGCATAAGTTTTCATCCAAAGGTATGCCGTATATGTGGTTCGTCTCAAAAAACGCCTGTTCTGCCGTATGCGCAGCGTTGTGGTGTTCACGGCACAATGCAATCGCGTATCTGCCAAGGTGATGCACGTGGTTCCTGTCACCGCCCATGCCAATCTTAGAGCCTGTCACATGGTGCACATCTGCCGGCCTGCCGCATACTGCGCATTTTCGATAATACAAGCACATGTACAGATATGCGTCGATATCGTCCGTGCGTTCTGTCAAAGATTCCCGTATCGGCACACCATGTTTGAGGCAAAATTCAATCAGCAGGTTAATATACGTTCTTGCGACCGTTACAGAGCAGTCCGAAAGGCTGAAGTACTCGCCCCCGGTGCGGAGTATGTATTCATACTTAAACCACTCCTTTAAAAATTCCGGAAGATGTCCGCACCAGTTCGCGATATCCCGAATCGTCGCATACGCCTTTTTCCGCTGCTCCGCGGTGATCGTCCGTCCGTCGTTCAGGCGCAGCTCCACTTTGCCAACCTGTTTTTGAATCAGTTCCTTTTCAATCGGCCGATCCGGAACAATCACCATGTTCTGCCCATCGTAGCCGATCACTTTCGCCGTCACTGTCACGCGCCACACCTCCATGTTTATGAAGATACACAACCTCCGATTTAACACCGGCATTTTCACATATAAAATCGTCTGCCTGCTGCTGCGACAGGTGCGTATACGGCACCCTCTTTTCGTATGCATATTCGCCGTTTCTTCTCTTTGCGATAAGCCGTTCCTTTAATTCCGCATCCGTGTAGTTCGCCTCGATCAGATACAGGTCATAGCCCTTTGCGCTGATTCCGTCAAGCGTTCCGGTATCGGTTGCATAAATTGCTTTCTCGCCGCCCCAAAATATCCGGTAGCCAAAGTTTTGAACGTCATGGTACAGGATAACCGGACTTATCGCAAGGGACTTGTAGTGATAGATTTTTCCTGCCTCAACCACATCAATGCTGCGTTTTGACACGCCGCATTGCAGCAGTTCCGGCACAAGATAAGCGCCGCACGCAAACCGCAGCGTCGGCCGCTCTGCAGCCAGCTTTTTTACGGTACGTTTGTTGAAATGGTCGCCGTGAACATGCGTGAGCAGAACAATCCGGAGGTTCCAACACACGTCCTCCAACTTTTTAAACGGGACGCCGCAGTCAATTAGAATGCAATCGTTTAAAACCACGGCGTTTCCTTTGCTCCCGGTCGCAATCACGGTATATGTCATAACTCGTCCATGGTTACCTTTTCCGCGTCGTCCGGTTCGTCCTGCTGCACAATCGGGCTGCTTTCGACGGTATCGGCAATGAATTCCACCGCATTGTTTTCGCGCAGCACGCCATCATCCTTTGCGATAACATCTTGCATTTCGATCGACATAATGCCCCACTTGGAGATCAGCTGCCGCAGCATCGTTTTATATGCCATGGCGTCAAAATCCTTGTACCAAAAGGATGAATACTTCCAGCGATCCTTTTCGGGGATTTCGCCCGCCCGGAGTTTCTCAAACGTTTTGGCGTTGAATGCCGCGCTGAATTTGTCCGCGTGCGCCTCCATTTTCTCGCGGCTCCAGTAGATCGCTTTGCGAAATCCGTTGGTGTATTCAAACATTGCATAATATCCGACCGTCGGCGTGTTCTCCCGTTCAATCTCGTCCTCAATGAGATTGACTTCAATTTCTTCATTCAGCGGATCGAATCTGACAAGTTCGCCTTCCTTGATGGCAAGGACGTTTAGCTTTCGGTATTCACCGCTGCGGATTGCAAGCTGAATGTACCCCTTATAGCCAAGCTGAAACTGTGCCACCTTGCAGCCGCGCTTATTATCGTTAAACGGGACGAGATAATATTGACCCAGCTGCGGCGACGGGGAAAGATTCAGGCTTTCGCCCAAAAGCGCGCCGGATATGATTGTGACCGAGTCGCATTCCGCAAGCGCCGGATTGGCATTTACCGCCGAAACAATCGACGCCGTAAACCGCCTTGCCCTGTTCTCGTCCTGTAGTGCGTTCATAATCGCCCGTTTCGTGCTTGTCGCATTGACAAACGCCGAAAACGTAGATTTCTTTGCTACCTCTGTGTTACTCATAGTCATACCCTCCATTTTCTAAAAATTCCTTTAATGCACGCAATTTCTCGCGTGTTGCCCTTACGGTAAACGAAAGTGCAAGCACCTTTTCCGCATCCTCGACGGTCGGCGGCGCCGTTTCCATGACCGCGTCCACCTTTCTTTCCGCTTCTGCCATCGCCTCTTCGATCTTATGCCTGTCCGCCTCTGTGCTTGCCAGCTGCTCCAATGCGATGTGCCTGTTATGTACCGTTGTTATCGCCGCCGAAATATTCAAGCTGCTGCGGTATTCCAGTAGGATTTCATCTTTGTACTCCTGCGTCCCGATCAGTTTTAAATCAT
>URTH01000008.1 GCA_900550775.1 uncultured Eubacteriales bacterium
GACGGTATCGCGGTCAAGCACTTTTTGGATAGTGTTTTGCCGCTGTATTACGTTCCGTTCCCGAAGGAGGCACGGCTTGCCGATGTCGGAACCGGCGCCGGTTTTCCGGGGATTCCGCTTAAAATCATGCGCCCGGATCTTGAGGTTACGCTGCTTGATTCCCTGCAAAAGCGGGTCGGTTTTTTGACCGCCGTGAGCGAACAGCTGGCGCTTTCGGGGATTGGCGCGGTGCATGGCCGTGCGGAGGAGCTTGGCAAAAATCAGGATTATCGGGAGCAGTTTGATATTGTGACCTCCCGTGCCGTGGCAAATCTGACGGTCTTGGGGGAATATTGTCTGCCGCTGACGAAGGTGGGCGGTATCTTTTTGGCCTTAAAGGCAGAGAATGTGGAAGAAGAACTGGAGGCGGCAAAACCCATGCTCGGCAGCCTTGGCGGAAAGGTCGAAGAGGTTATTGCGGCGCCGCTGCCAAAGAGCGATATGGTGCGCAAGCTGATTGTGATCCGAAAGCGAAAACCCACGCCGCCGAACTTTCCGCGCCGTGCCAACCGCATTAAAAAATAAAAAGACGGCGTGCGCCGTCTTTTTTTATGCACCTTTTTGTGCTTTGATGACCTTCAGCCGCGAAAATTCTTCACGGTCTTTTTCGTCCAGCGCATTCTGGATATGCCGCGTCTCCGCCTCATAGCGCGGAATCATAATATTCTTCAGGGCATTTGCGCGTTTTTGCGTCTTTTTCACATTGTCCGCAATCCGAAAGACCGAAATCTCAATCTGCGCCAGCTGCTTGGTCATGCGCTTTACATCGCCGAACTTGAGCACTGCCTCGTCCAGAGATGAGGTGGTGTTTTTCATTCCGTACGAGGGCTTGTATGGCGCCTCGTCCATGGAAACAATCGGAATTTCAACGCCCATAACGCTGCGGAACT
The DNA here is from genome assembly GCA_900550775.1 of uncultured Eubacteriales bacterium. Lineage (GTDB taxonomy): Bacteria > Bacillota > Clostridia > Monoglobales > Monoglobaceae > Ructibacterium. The sequence continues at coordinate 930 of URTH01000008.1, forward strand.
TCACCGTCACAGAATCTTCCACCTCGACCGAGTAACCGATCTTTTCTACCGTATCGATACCCAGATCAATGTTTGCCTGCTGCAGGGCAGAATACGCATCGTGAAAGGTTGTCTCGATTTTATCCTGAATCTCTTTGGCAGCGTCGATCAGGTTCATCATCTCCCGGATTAAGATGTTGCGCTTTTTGTCCAAAAGCTCATACCCGGTTTTACACAGCGACAGTGTGTTTTTTGCGATAATCAGGTTTCCTTTGGTCGGAACCATTGCCATGCTCGCTCACTCCCCTCAGGCTTTTGTCTCATCATAGTGCTGATCGAGTGTCTCGGTCGAGATTCGGTCAAGCTCTGCACGCGGCAGAATCCGCAAAAGCTCCCAGCCGATTTCCATGGTCTGGGTGATGGAACGGTTTTCGCTCCGTCCCTGGCCGACAAACCGCTGCTCAAATTCCGTACCGAATTTCATATAAAGCTTGTCGGTGTCGGACAACTCATCCTCGCCAATGACCGAGGCCAGGGCACGGATATCCTGTACCTTTGCATAAGACGAGAAAAGCTGGTTGCTGACCTCCGGGTGATCGGCGGTCGTATACTTTTCGCCGATACTGTCCTTCATCAGACGCGACAGGGACGGCAGAACCGAAACCGGCGGATAGATGTTCTTCTGTGACAGGGCACGATCCAGTACAATCTGTCCCTCGGTAATGTACCCGGTAAGGTCCGGGATCGGGTGAGTAATATCATCGTTCGGCATCGTCAGAATCGGAATCTGGGTGATCGAACCCTTGCTCCCCTGAATCATGCCGGCGCGCTCATACAGCGATGCAAGGTCACTGTAAAGATAGCCGGGGTAACCTTTTCTGGACGGGATTTCCTGCTTGGAGGAGGAAATCTCACGCAGCGCCTCACAGTAAGAGGTAATGTCGGTTAAAATAACCAGCACGTGCATATTCAGCTCAAATGCCAGATATTCTGCGGCGGTCAGCGCGCAGCGCGGCGTCAAAATACGCTCAACGACAGGATCCGATGAGGTGTTGATAAACATCACGCTTCGGTTCAGCGCACCGCTCTGCTCAAAGGCAGTGGTAAAATAGTTGGCAACGTCGTGCTTTACACCCATTGCGCCAAAGACAATGGCAAAGTTTTCGCCGGATTCTTCGGCGATGTGTGCCTGTGATGCAATCTGTACTGCCAGGTTATCGTGCGGCATACCGTTGCCGGAGAAAATCGGCAGCTTTTGCCCTTTAATCAGAGTCGTCAAGCCGTCAATCGCTGAAATACCGGTCTGGATAAAAGACCGCGGATATTCTCTCGAAACAGGATTCATCGGCTTGCCGTTGATGTCCATCTTTTTTTCGGCATAGACGGGGCCGAGACCGTCGATCGGACGGCCGACGCCGTCAAAGGTACGCCCCAGAATTTCTTTTGAGAGCGGAAGTCTGAGCGGCGAGCCGGTCGGCTTTGTGCGGGTGTTGGTCAGTGAAATCCCCTGCGTCCCTTCAAATACCTGTACCACGGCATAGTCGCGCGTCAGTTCAACAATTCTGCCGATGCGCTTTTCGCCGCTGTCTAAACGAATTTCAAGGATTTCGTCAAAGGCCGCGCCGGAAATCCCCTCCAAAACAACCAGGGAACCGCTAAGGTCCCGCAATCCTCTATATTGAATCTGCAAGTTTGCCACCTCCCATGGTTAGAATGCAAATGCGTCAATTTCTGCAAAAAGCGCATCAAACTTTTCCAAATTATCGTTTTCGATATCATATTTTACCTTGACAACCTTATCAAAAATCCCGTTTTCCTGAATCTGCCGCAGCGGGATCGCCTCTTCGGTAACCAGGGCGCGGCATTTGTGATAAAGCGCCAGAATCAGTTCCAGCATCTTATACTGCTTTTTGATCGGTACGTAGGTATCTGTGGTATTGTAGGCGTTTTGCTGCAAAAAGCCGACCCGAATGATACGTGCGATCTCCAGGGTGAGCCGCTGATCCTCCGGCAGTACATCGGCGCCGATCAGCTTTACAATATCCATCAGAGCGCTTTCTTCCTGCAAAATCTTGATGATCTCCGCACGGTTTTCCAAAAATTCCGGTGCAACGTTTTCCTCATACCATGCACCAAGATCGTCCATGTATTCACTGTAACTGGTCAGCCAGTTAATGGCCGGATAGTGACGGGCATAAGCCAGTTCCTTATCCAGTCCCCAGAAGCAGCGGGTAAAACGCTTGGTGTTCTGGGTGACCGGCTCCGAGAAGTCACCGCCCTGCGGCGAAACCGCGCCGATCAGGGTCACGCTGCCCTCCTGGCCGTTTAAGGTCTTTACATAGCCGGCACGCTCATAAAATTCCGAAAGACGGGACGGTAAGTATGCCGGGAAGCCTTCCTCGGCCGGCATTTCCTCCAGACGGCCGGAAATCTCACGCAGCGCCTCCGCCCAACGGGAGGTCGAGTCTGCCATGATCGCAACGTGGTAGCCCATGTCCCGATAATATTCTGCCAGGGTAACGCCGGTATAGATGGACGCCTCACGGGCGGCAACCGGCATGTTTGACGTGTTTGCAATCAAAAGGGTACGGTTCATCAGCGGCTGCCCGGATTTCGGGTCAATCAGCCCGGTAAAGTCCTCCAAAACCTGGGTCATCTCATTGCCGCGCTCCCCGCAGCCGATGTAGATAATGATATCGGCGTCCGACCATTTTGCAAGCTGATGCTGGGTCATGGTCTTGCCGGTGCCAAAGCCGCCCGGTATTGCGGCGGTTCCGCCCTTTGCGAGCGGAAAGAGAATATCCAAAATACGCTGGCCGGTAATCAGCGGCCGGGTAATTGGCTCACGCAGGGCGTGCGGTCTGGGGCTGCGGATCGGCCATTGCTGCACCAGCTTGATCTCTTTGATTTCGCCGGACGGCGTTTTGATTTTGGCAATGACGTCTTTGCAGGTATAAGCGCCGGACGGTACAATCTCTTCAATGACGCCCTCCACATCGGGCGGTACCATAACCTTGTGGGTAATCAGCGCCGTCTCCGGCGTGGTTGCCAAAATGGAGCAGGGGCCTACGGTTTCACCAACGGCAAGCAGAACCGTGACATCCCATTTTTTGTCCATATCCACAGCGTCCGGGCGCAGCCCGCGGGAAATAAACGGGCCGGAGAGCGTCTCAATGCTGCGTAGCGGACGCTCAATGCCGTCAAAAATGTTTCCGATCAGACCGGGGCCGAGGGTTACGGCCATCGGCGCCCCGGTCGCGGTGACCGGCTCGCCGACGGTCAGGCCGGAGGTCTCCTCATAGACCTGAATTACGGTGTTATCGCCGTGTACGGCAATGACCTCGCCGATCAGGCGCTCATTTCCTACATAGACCATCTCCTTCATCGAGAGGGAGGGGGCGTCTTTTACGGTTACGACAGGACCGTTGATACCATAAATTACTGCTGTTTCATTCATTTTTCTATCCCCCCGTTATTCCATAATCAGACCGCTGTTTTCATAAAACAAATCTTTTTGTTCATCAATTCCGGCGGCAAGCGTGCAGTCGATCATTTGCATACTGGTCGTGTTTTCTAAGATAAAGCCGCCGATAAAGTCGTCCTCGCTTTGGACAATGGTCAGGTTCGGCGCGGTCAGCAATTTCTTTGCGAGCGCCTCGTCACGGGGCATGACAATGCAGCGCATGGAAACGGCGTCCTTTGCCGCGCCGCCGTGCTTTGCCGCCGTATCGGCCAGCGCGCGGTACGCCGCGTCAAACCGCTGCTTGAAAAAGCCGGCGTATGCGTCCGTTGCCGCAAAGGCGCGGACGTTTTCGGTCACTTTTTCAAAAACTTCATCAAAGGCACGTACACGGTTTTTAAGCAGCGCTTTGTGAAGCTCCATCTCGCGGCGGGTTAGCGACAGCCTTTTTTGCTGCTTCAGCGCCGCCGCGCCCTTGCGGATCGCGGTGTCAGACTGTCGCTTTAGCTTGGCGTCCGCTTTTTTTAGCTGCGCGTCGCGCCGCTTTTCCAGGTCTGAAATCAATTCCTTTTTTTCGGTGTTTGCCTCTTCATAGAGCATATTCGCAAAACGATTGAGCGCATCCTTTGCCATATCTGTCACCTCATTTTCGATTTAAAGGCGGACGCCGATCGCGTCCTTGACGTAATTTAAGATATAATCATCCGGCCGGCTGGATCCGTGACGGTCGGGAAGCTCCACAATCAGCGGAGTGCGGTTTGCAATTTTTTGCTCCGCAACATAAGCCGGGCAAAGATTGACCAGCTTTTCGGTTACCAAAAGCACGGCGATTTCCGGATCCGATACGGCGCGTGCAAACGCCGCCTGAAACTCATCGGCCTCGTGAACGACAATGCCCTCCACGCCGGCCAGCCGCATCCCGGTTTGTGTGTCGATGTTATCACTCAGCAAAAAATATTTCATAAGGCTACCTCTTACTGGAAGAGAATCAGCAGCGAAATAATCAGACCGTACAGTGCAATACCTTCTGCCAGTGCAACGAAGATCAGGGATTTACCCATGATTTTCGGATCTTCGGAGATTGCGCCAAGTGCGGCGGAAGCGGAAGAAGCAACGGCGATACCGGCACCGATACACGCAAGGCCGGTCGAGAGTGCCGCGCCCAAAAACTTCATGCCGTCCGCACCGGCAGCGGCTGCTGCCTCGCCGGCAGCAAATACGTCAGCAGAACCAACGATCATGCAGGTGCCAAATGCCAGCATCAGTCCGAAGAAGGAGAGCAGATTCACGCCGATGGCTGCCTTCATCTTTGCACCGCTGAGACGAAAGCCGAAGTGTGCAACAAGCGGAATAGCGATAGCCAGTGTAACGACAACAAAAAGTGCGATAGATTTTAACATACAAAAAACCTCCAAATTTTATATTATTTGATTCATTACCGATTGGCAGGATGGAATTCCCGGCCGTCGCCGCTGTAAAAACGGCTGAACATCTCATAAAATCCGAGACGCAGAACCTGGATTCCGACAATCAAGCCCTCCAGCCCGATGACAAGCAGATTGCCGAAGATCGCAATCGCCACCGATCCGGCAGGGTTTAACTGCAACATAAACATGACAACCACCGACATCATACCGGCGTGGTTTAAGGCAAATGCGCCGACACGAAGGAAGGAAACCGTGTTGGTTACAAAGCTCAAAATGACCTCAAACAGTTCAAAAAAGGCTTCCACAAAGAATCCGCCTTTTTCCTCCGGCATCCAATCCTTCTTTTTGGCAAGCAGCTTACCGAGCGGCTCCTGCAAAAACATCAGGATCAGAGAAATCACGATAAAGATGATGGCAACGGTCATCGGATGGCCGGAGCCCTGCATGGCAGAGATGGCGCAAAACAGCACCAGTGCGTAAAAGACCATGCCGGCAACACCGTTTTGTGAGAACAGAATCTTTTGCCAATTCTTTTGCCGGATTCCGTTTACAATGTTAAACGCCATACAAAGCAGAATGATGACGACGCCGAGCGCAACCGAGTAAATCAGGGTATTCATCATGCTCGCGCTGCCCTCAAACGGGGTGTACCAAAGCGGACGAATCAAGGCGTGTTCCCCTTCAAAGCCAAAGACCGATCCGTACATAAACCCAAACAGGGTCGAGGACAGACCGAGCGGCACAAGGAGCTTTGCCAAAAAGCCGCCTTTTTTCAGTAAAATCATCACAAGTCCGATGGCTGCCAGACAAAGGCCGTGGCCGACATCGCCGAACATGATACCAAAAAGCAGTGTGTAGACCACCGCGAGGAACGGGGTCGGGTCGATTTCGTTATAGTTCGGTACGCCGTACATGCGGACAAATTCCTCAAACGGGTGAAAAATCCGCCAGTTTTTCAGCTTGGTCGGCGGCGTAATGTGGCTCACCGTCTCCGGCGAATCCACGATCATGGAGCAGGCCGGATCCTTTTGCAGCTTTGTCTGCAGTGCCGGAACCTCATCGGCGTCAATCCAGCCGGTCAGACAGAACGAGCTTTGGCTGACAGTGGCGTGGTGATGCAGATTATAGAGATCATAGTGGTACTTGATGCAGGCATAGGCCTTGAGCAAATCTTTGCTCTGTGCCTTGACGGTGTTTTCCAGCTGCGCCCGTTTGGCAGTGATCTGACTGCGCGTGTCCTCCGCCTTTTTGCGGATGGCGGCAATCGCCTGTGAGGGCGTTCCCTGTTCGGCGCCGTCTAAGAGCAAGGATTCAAAGTACAGCGTTGCAAAGATACGGTCAACGTTTTCGGTGTGCGCCTGGGATACAAAATACATGCCCCAGACATAATCCTTGCTTGAGGTAAGCGCATAAAAATACGCCGGCAGATCCTTTAGGTATGTACCAAGCTTTTGATAGCTGGACATCGGCAGCTTCCCGAACCGATAGTTCAGATACTGCAGTTTCGGCAGCTTTTCCAGTTGAATGTTAGAGTCCATGACCGGAATCAGCGTCTGCACGACCTCATCGTAATGCGTGAGCTCTGTCTGCAAAGATTCGATCTCCTGCTTGATTGCGTGGATCTGCGTGTCAAAGTGATCCAAAAACTGATCCAATTCCTCTTTGGAGATTGGTTCGTCATGACGGCGGACGCCGCTGCAATCGATATGAACGTATTCTAAAACATCAGCAACATGTTTCATAGAATTTTCGTAAGGATTCGGCAAGGTGTCCATCGTAAAACCGCCGGTGCTGCGAAGCGCATGGAGCGGGTTTTCAAATTCAATGGCGCTGTCTAAAACATAGTCTGATGCAATGCGGTCGAATTCTGACCTCGGCCCGACCAGACTGATAAACTTCATTTTAGAAATCATGACTGCGTCCCTCCTTCCGCGTATCCGACCAAATGAGACAAAATGGCGTCGGGCGGCAGCCCGTAACGAATTCCCTCAATGATGGATACAATATTGTTAATTTCGATATGGCGCAGGTGTGCGTAAGAAATTGCCGCTTGCAGAGAATACGGATGATTTGCGTAGATTCTGCGGTTCAGCCTTGCCATATAATCATTTTTCCTCTTTTCAAAAAAACGGTCGCTTTCGGAAAACGCGTCGCCGTAGGGCGTTCGCTCGGCGATCAGCTTCAGCGCCGCCTCAATGGTGGGGGCGGAAACAATCTCAGTGATGGCCGCCGGGGTGAGCCGATAGTAACTGGGGATCACGCAGGCGTAAATCTCGTCATCGTCCATCTGAAACCGTTCCTTGCAGCGCAGCAGAAAGATCAGATTATCCAGATCGATCTCCGTGCCGTAGACCTTAAGCGCCAGCTTGGCGTCCTCATCGCTCAGATACTTTTTTGCGTATCGGCAAATCAGCTTTGCCCAGTAGCTGTCGAGCGCGACCTCTAAATAGAATAACTCCTGCCGTCTCGGATCGTCGGCAAAGGTGCGAAACACCGCATAATAAGGCGTCGGCCTTATCAGCTCCAAAAATCCGGAAAAGCTGCGGATTTCCGCCAGGTCGCTCATTTTAATGCTGTCCTTGCCGATGCGGATATCCTGTGCCTGCAAGGCAATCTGCTCCGGATGTCCGATGTGCAAAAGCCGCAGAAAGACCTTTAGTGTTTCAATGCCCTCCTGCATCTCCAGCGCCTTTAAAAAGAAGGTGCTGTCCATATCGGTGTAGTGCAGCAGCGTCATCACGTCCTGCGCGGTCTGGTTTTTTAAAAGCTGTTCTAGCTGACCGCGGTGCAGAGTGGACGGCGAAACATTTTGCAGCGATTTTTGATACCGCGTGTTTTCCATCAGATAGGACGCCACGGCAGGCACCGAATGCAGCTGAATCAGCGCGTCATAGTCTGCGCGGTGGAGCGTTGTTTTGGTCATCGCCCGAACCTTTGCAGCCAGCGCAGAATTTTTCATTACAGAAAGCAGCATGACAAATCCCTCCCGGCCTATACGGTAAGAACCGCCTTGGTTATTTCGTCAATCCAGGCCTGTTTCTTTTGCTTGCACTGATTCGAGAGCGCCTCCATCTTTTTCTCATAAAAGCTCTCTAACTGTTCCATTTCTTCTTCGCGTTCCGCGTCCATGCGAAGCTTAATCTGCTCCAGCTCTGCGGTAACGTGCTGTTTGCTTTCCTGTTCCCGTTTTTTGATTTCCTGTCCAAGATCCGCCTCATAGTTTTCCTGCATGGCCTTGGCAGAATCGGAGATACCCCGCGCTTTCTCTTCAATATCCAAAATTGCCTGCATAATATCCATATTGCGACACCTCTTTCTTTTCGGCGTGCGGCAAGCCGCATACGCTGATAATTCTGATACAAAAACTCCGCCCTCCGGGAGACAGTGTCAGGCGGCGTTTTCCAAAAATTTAATTTCTTAAGCTGTGCAGCGGTGCGGGAATCCTGCCGCCGCGCGCAATAAATGCTTCACTGGAATATTCGTGAACCGGCATAATCGGCGCCTCACCCAGGAGACCGCCAAACGATACCGTGTCGCCCACCGTCTTGCCGATGGCGGGGATAATGCGTACCGCCGTGGTTTTTTGGTTAATCACGCCGATTGCCATCTCGTCCGCGATGATGGCAGAGATGGTGGAGGCCGGTGTGTCGCCGGGTACGGCGATCATGTCAAGACCGACCGAGCAAACGCAGGTCATCGCCTCCAGCTTATCAAGCTGCAATGCGCCGCACTTTGCAGCGGCAATCATGCCGGCGTCCTCGCTGACCGGGATAAATGCGCCGCTCAGTCCGCCGACCGAACTGGACGCCATAACGCCGCCTTTTTTTACGGCGTCATTCAAAAGCGCCAGCGCCGCCGTGGTGCCGTGCGTGCCGCATTTTTCAAGTCCCATTTCTTCCAATATGTAAGCAACACTGTCTCCGACCGCCGGGGTCGGTGCCAGCGAAAGATCCACAATACCAAAGGGAACATGCAGTGCACGGGAGGCCTCCTGTGCAACCAGCTGTCCCATACGGGTGATTTTAAAGGCGGTTTTCTTAATGGTCTCCGCCAGTACGCCAAAGTCCTTGCCCTTGATTTGTTCCAGTGCGGATTTCACAACACCGGGGCCGCTGACGCCAACGTTAATCACGCAGTCACCCTCGCCAACGCCGTGAAAGGCACCGGCCATAAAGGGGTTATCCTCAACCGGGTTGGCAAACACCACAAATTTGGCGCAGCCCATCGAGTTGTTGTCTGCCGAGCGCTTAGCCGTGTCCACGATCAGCTCGCCCATCTGCTTGACGGCATCCATATTGATACCGGCCTTGGTGGTAGCCACACCGACCGAGGAGCAGACAAAGTCCGTGCTGCAAAGCGCCTCCGGAATGGAGTGGATGAGATATTCATCCCCTTTGGAAAATCCCTTGTAAACCAAGGCAGAGTAGCCGCCGATAAAGTTGACGCCGGTCTCCTTTGCCGCTTTGTCCAGCGTCTTTGCAAAGGGAAGATAGTCTGTGGTATCGCTTGCCGCGGCAACGATGGCGATCGGGGTGACGGAGATCCGCTTGTGAATAATCGGAATCCCGTAACGCCGGCCGATCTCTTCCCCGGTTTTGACCAGATCCTTGGCATAACGGGTAATTTTATCGTATATTTTCCTGCATGCCGCCTTGGGGTCACTGTCCGCACAGTCGAGCAGAGAGATGCCCATGGTAATGGTGCGGATGTCAAGATGTTCATCACGGATCATTTTAATGGTTTCCGTGATTTCGTTGGTGTTAATGGTAAGCATAGTCAATAAAAGTCCTTTCCGTAGGCGAAAGCGAAAATCCGTCTCCCAAAATCGGAGGCTGCATGATTCCTTTCGTCTAAGATATTGTTATCTGAATTTAAATGCGGTGCATGGAATTAAAAATGTCCTCATGCTGGATCCGGATTTCTACCCCAAGCTGACCGCCGAGCGTGTGCAGCGCCTCGGCCAGATCGGTCAGATCCTTCACGCTTTTTTCAATATCAACCAGCATCACCATCGTAAAGATGTTTTGCACAATTGTTTGTGTAATATCTAAAATGTTGACCCCGTTCTCTGCCAAAAGAGTACTGGTGCCGGCGATAATGCCGGGCTTGTCATTTCCCATAACGGTTACTACTGCGCGCATATCATTTCTCCTTATGTATTCGCCAAAATGCCGCCCTTTTCGGGCAGGACCTCACGGCTCTTTTTCAGCCGGCCAAAACGCTTGCTTTTTGAAATAAAATTCCGCCATTTTCGTTCGGCTGCAGCGGTCGGAAATCTTCTTTCCGACCCTCCTAATTATAGCAAGAACCACCCCTTATGTCAACTGAGAAACAGGGTGATTTTTGCGCAGTTTTTACATGGTTTTTGATGTTTTTTTGGTGGTTTTACTCATTATCCGACATAAGCGGAAAGTGTGTCTGAAATTGCAGCCTCGTCCGCACCGGGAAAGGCGCAGTCCGCAATCAGCTCCCAGCTTTCGTGGTGCGAGATCGCGTCGCCCGGCTCGGTCACCTTGTACTGTCCGATCGATTCCATTTCCAAAAAGCCGTCATCCGTATAGGTCTCAAAATTCATGCCGTCGTCCGGATACTCCGCGCCCTCGGTGATGTCAAACTTCTTCAGAAAGACATCGCCGTGGTTAAAGTAAGCCGCCCAGCCGTGCTGGCTGTCAAGGCCGATCTTAAAGGAGGTGTCGGCCGAGGGATCCTGGCGCAGCAAAATAAACCGATCACCCCACGTTACGCGCGGATCGTTCATTCTGGTGTAGTCCCAAAGCGTCAGCTTGCGGTTATGCAAAAGGCCGGTCGGCCGGTTCGGCATGGGGATAATCTCAATGCCGCCGGGAGAGAGCACAGACAGTGCCCAGGGCGCAAACTTTTGCGGCCATGCGGAGATGTTGGTGATCTTGTGATAAAGATCAACCCGATTGGTGTCCTCCTGCATTTCCAGCGTGATCTCAAACTGCTGCTGCGTCCAGCGCTGCGGCGGCGGAGTCAGCGTCAGGCGGTTACCCTCAATGCGATAATCAACCGGCTGGTTATCGGGATAGTAGCTGCGCGGCATTGCCTCAGGGCTTGCCCAAAGACGGTGACCGCCGCGAATCCGCCAGGTGCCGAGATCCTCGCCGAAAGCGTCTGCAAAAATGTCTGCCTTATCGTCCTGATTGCGGGAGAAGGCGCCGTCCTCCATCATGAGATTTTCGCCGCCGACTTTTGAAAAACGGATAATTCGCGGGCCAAAATCCAGCGTCACCAAAAGCTCAATCGCATCATTGCTGATTTTCATGCATTTTCCAAAGGTTTTGTAAGTGATTTCTTCAAACTTTATCATGGGTATCTGCCTTTCTGTTTTTATTTTATACACCGAAAAGAGAGGCAATTGCCTCTCTTTTCGGTGTTACTCACCAAGTTCAATCAGTGCATAGTTGCCGTCTTTTCTCTTATATACGACATTGGCGGCCATGGTGTCCGGGTTATTAAAAATGAAAAAGTTGTGTCCCAGCATGTTCATCTGTAAAATCGCCTCTTCGGCCATCATGGGTTTTGCATCCAGATGCTTTACCTTGATGATTTTCAATTCGTCCTCTTCCGTCTCCGGCGGTGCGCCGAGATCCAGGCTGTATTCGGCCAGGCTGCTGTCACGCAGGCGCTTTGCAAGCTTGGTCTTGTTTTTGCGGATTTGACGGTCAATATTTGCCAGGCAGACATCAATCGCCGACAGCAGTTCTGCGTCCCGTGCCTCTGCGCGAATCAAAAAGCCTTTATATGGGAAGGTGATCTCCACAACCATTTGTTCCCGCTGTGCAGAGACTACAATGCGGCATTCCACATCGTCGGCGAAAAACCTGCTTAGCTTTTTTACTTTCGCAAGCACTTTTTCCTTGCTGGATTCCGCCAGTTCTACCTTTTTGCAAATGATGTTGTAAGTCATAGATATACCTCCTGTCGTTTGTTAAAAATTGACGAAATGACCGCATCGCGTATCATTCTATCTGGATACAGTATATAATATTTTTGCAAAAATAGCAAGCAAAAAACAGAAATTTTACAGAAATTTCATGATTTTGTCTGTCTTCGGGCTTGCTGCGCCTGATACAATAAAAAAGCGCGGCGAAAGCCGCGCAAAAAACCGTGTAAAATGAAAATCGTGCCGTTACGAACCCATGGTCAGCGTCACGGTCTGGGTTGCCTCGTCCCAGCCAACGTTGTAGCCGATGGCCTCCGCCAAAAAGCGGATCGGAACGTACATGCGGCCGTAGGTCTGTCCGTCAATTTCCGTCTCTTCGATATAGGCCGAGGTATCCATCTGCAGGTTTTGGGTTTGGGTGTACTGATCCTGCAAAATAAACAGGGTCGGATTCCCCTCCTGAATCAGATAACTGCAGGAGATCGAGGAGATCACCGCCATTTTACTGTCGTCAATGTAATCAACCTTGCAGCCCAGGTTTTCCATGACAAAACGCACGGGGACAAAGGTGCGGTCGTCCTTTTCCTGGATGGCGCCCATCTCTGCCGGAATCTGCGTGACATTTCCGTTGATTTTAATGGTCTGCGCCGCTGCAAAAGCATTCGTTCCCAAAAGCAGGGTTCCTGCTGCCAATACGGCAGCGGTTATTTTTTGTAATCGTTTCATAAAAATCTCCATTCTGCCGTCATCATACGGCCAATCATTCTCAAAATCCGTGCGGCGCCGCAAAACAGTTTTGGGCACTTGGTTTTATCGCCGATCGCGCAGATAAAATTTATTCTGCCATGGTAAGACTAACCGTTTCGGTTGCCTCGTCCCAGCCGACATTGTAGCCGATGGCCTCCGCCAAAAAGCGGATCGGCAGATAGAAACGGGATTCCGCGTCGTCGATGTAAGCCTTGGTGTCCATGGTATAAAGCTTCGGCGTGCCGGTGTCCGGCAGTACAAACAGCAGCTGAGAATCGCGCATTACCAGGTAAGCCGTGCCGTTGGTGTCCGTAATGGTAGCGCTCTGCTGCAGCTCGTTATAGCTGACGCTGTAGCCCAAATGCTCCATCACAAAGCGCAGCGGAACAAAGGTGCGGTCGTCTCTTTCCTCAATATGACCCATCTCGGCCGGGATTTCGGCAACATTGCCGTTGATGGTGATTTGCTGCGCCGCAGCGCTTGCGCCGAGGGTGGGCAGCAACAGGCTGCAGCCAAGCAGCAGGCTTATCAGATGTTTTTTCATCGTAATCATTCTCCTTATTTATGATCTTATTTGGGCTTAGTATACCATAGATCAACCGTAAAATCAAGAACTTATTTTTGTAAAAAGCGCGGCGGCAATGATCGGAAATTCATTTGACAAGCGATCGGTCCTGTGTTACAATAAATTTCGTGTAAAGGGTGTGAAAATCATGAAAAAAATGTTAAAATACAGTTGTATATTCTGTCTTGCCGCAGCGGTTTTGCTTATGGCCGGCTGCGGTGCAAAGCAGGACGCCGGAGGGGCGTTTGATGCGATGATGCAGGCGCTCATAAGCGGAGATCTTGAAAAAATCAGTGCCTATTATCAGATACAGGATCAGGATTTGCTGGATCAGGAGACCAAAAGCGTGGTAACGACGGCCGCCGCAGAGGTACTGAAAAAGACGCAGTACCGCGTTACATCGGTAGAAAAAGAGGATGCCGGCAGTGTAAAAATCACGGCGGCAGTCACTACGGTGGATTTTTCGAAGGTGGTAAGCACCTATTTGGGTGAGGTCATGAACATGGTCGCCGATGCGGATTATCAGGCAAAGCTCCCGACCATGACGCAGGAGGAGTATCAAAAGTGTTTGGCCGATAAGATGGCAGAGGTGATTCGCCGTGACGATCTCGGTACGGTGGAGACAGCGCTGACCGTAACCATGGTGAAGGAGGACGGCACATGGGTGCCCGGCGGCGATAAGGATGCGTTTTTTGAGGCGTTGTTCGGCAATCTCATCAAAGCGGTTTCTTCTCTGGCATAAAAATAAAACTCATAACAAAGGGGTTGTGGTTAATACGATTTTAAAAATCGTCTTACCACAGCCCCTTGTTTTATCCTTCTGTCGGATTCTCTTCCGTGCGCGTAACGATGGCCTCCTCGATACGGTGTTCGGCAATTTTGGTGACATGAATCTCCATGCGGCCGATTTTGGTGCGCACGGTTTCGCCGTCCTCCGGCAGGGTCTCGATGGCGTCCAGCACCAGACCGGCAAAGGTATTGTAATCCCCATCCGGGAAGGTAACGCCAAGCGCCTCCTCCACATCTTCAATCTCCGCGCCGCCGCGGATTTTCCAGGTGGTATCGTTTAGCTTTACGATATCGCGCTCCTGCTCCGGCTCTTCGTCCTCGCTGTATAACTCGCCGACAATCTCCTCTAAAAGATCCTTCTGCGTGACAACGCCCTGAAAACCGCCGTATTCGTCCATCACCACGACCATGTGGGTGTTTTTCTGCTGCATTCTGGAGAATAATTCGTCCGCTTTCATGCTGTCCGGGACAAAATACGGCTCCCGAATAATGTTACGCAGCGTACTCTTCTGGCCGCCGCCAAGCAAAAACCGATAAAAATCACGGCTGTTGACGATGCCGATGACATCATCAATGTCATCGCCGCAGACCGGATAGCGTGTATGCCCGGTTTCATCGATATACGCACGCCATTGCTCAATTGAGTCCTCAATCCAAAGAATACAGGATTCCGTCCGATGCGTCATAATATCCTCGGCCGGCTTATCGTCCAGCTCAAAGATATTATGGATCATCTCTTTTTCATCGTCATCGATCACACCGCTCTCCGAGCCGATGTCAACCATCATGCGGATTTCCTCTTCCGAGACGTCGTTTTCTTCCATATTGGGGTCAATGCCGCACAGACGAAGCACCAGGTTGGTGGAGTGGGTAAGCAGCCAGACCACCGGTGCAAATAAGGCGGAAATCAGGCGAACCATGGGCGTGATACGCAGCGCCAGATCCTCCGGCTTGCGCATGGCAACGCGTTTTGGTACCAGTTCGCCAAAGACCAGCGTGACATAGGACAAAAGCAAGGTAATCAGAATCACCGACAGGGTGCGGAGCGTCCCGGCCGGGATGTTAACCCCAAGCGCAAGCAGCCATGTAACCAGCGGTGCAGAAAAATTTTCTGCCGCAAAGGCGCTGCCCAAAAAGCCGGCCAGCGTGACTGCAACCTGAATGGTTGCGAGAAACCGCGCAGGATCCTGAATCAGTCCGCGCAGGTGCCGAGCCTGCGAATTTCCCTCCTGTGCCAATTTTTCAAGTTTTGATTCGTTCATGCTGATAACCGCTATTTCCGCCGAGGCGAAAACTGCATTCAGTGCGATCAGCACCGCCTGCAAAAGCAGCATCAGCCACAGATTGCCATCTGACAAGATTGTTCCCCCATTATATTCATATTTTTCATAATATTTTTTCCATTGTATCGTATTTCACGCCGTTTGTCAAGCAAGACGTCTCCACGAAAAAACGCACCGGGCGCGATATGCGCGCGGCGCGTTTTTTGCCGCCCTTTTGGGCGTTATCGTTTATTGGTCGTTCGATACGTCAGTTTGCGGCGTCCAGCGTCGAAAACAAATCGTTCAGCGTTGACTTTAAGACGGTAAAACACTTTCCGTCGCTCCGCTCTGCAAGATAGTACCGTTCGTCATAAGCAAAGTAGCGGCTGGTGTCGGCAGTGCCGTCCTTAAAATGATAGGTGACCGTCATAAACGGATCGGCGGCCTCAGAATGGGCGGCGGAATTGACAAACAGAATGCCAATGACCTGCTGATAAATCTTTTTAAAATTATCCGCCTTGGTGGTTTTGCCGTTGATTTGGTACTTATCCTCGTTTTCTTCTTCATCGCCGTCGCCGATGGTCAGCGTCATCGTGCGTCCGTCCTTTTGAATCTCCACCGAGGAAACTTCATCAATCGGCGCGATGCGGACAAATTTTTGGATATACTGCATCGGGTCAAAGCCGGAGAATGCATCGAGATAAGCGCTGTCGCCGATGTAGACAAACGGCTCGCTGCCGCATTGGAAGTAAACGCCGTTTTCGCATGCCGCACCGATGCGCAGCGTATAGGTATCGGCGGCGGTCTCGATGGTCAGAATATAGGCGTCATTTCCGAGGCCGTAACGGCTGAGGTCACCGGGGTGATCGTCTGCAAAGTCGGAGACGGCTACGGACGCAAAGTTTTTCAGCAGTGTGCCGATCCGATCCTCCGAGGCGCCCTCGCGGGCACAGGGGGTCTCGGCCACCCAAACGCACTGATAGGCGTTGAGCGGCTTTTCGCCCTCGGCCGCAAGCCTTGCCTTAAGCAGTGTTTCGCCGCCGCGCGCAACCGAAAAGGCGGTGATGCTGTCGGTGGAAACCGAAAACAGGTTTTTGCTTCGGAAGCTGTTGGTCGATTGCAGCAGCGTGTCCGCCTTGTAGGAGGACAGGGCATAGATGCCGTCGCCGCCCTCTTGCATCATGTAACAGCTGCTCTCGCCCGGCAGGTTGTCGCCCACCAAAAACCGTACCTTTGTGCCGTCCTTTTTCTGAACGGTAAAGGAGGTGTCGCCTCTGTCAAGACCAAATTCTGCCGCCCGGCTCAGATCGTCGGTGATTTTGCGCTCGGCGGTCACCGTCAGAAAGCCGGAGAACGCACTTTTTAGGCTCATCTGCTGAAACGGAATGTCGGATAGCTCCGGAATCGAGAGGTTGCCGTCATCGTCCTGATAAAGCGTGTAGGTCTGGTTTGGATTTTGAATGGAGACCGCGCGGACTTCATCGGATTGCGCTTGAAACAGAGTAATCACATTTGCCGCCGCGGTTGGCGTACCCTCGCCGTTGTCCGTTTTCGGTTCCCAGCGGACGGCCAGAAGATAGCCGCCGCCGAGCAGCAGAAGAACAAGCACGGCAAGAATCAGGTTGCGGATTTGTTTGCGCCGTTTCGGCATTACAGATACCTCCTTCGCAGCCATACCAAAAGGCCGGCAGCCAAAATCAAAATCGGCAGTACATATTGCAGCACAATGGAGATCACTTTTACCTGCATCTCGGTCATAGTCAGACGCTCAGCGCTGATGATCTTTGCGCGGATGTTTAAGGAATCGCCCTTTTGCGTCATATAGGAGAAGGCGTTTAATACAAAGTCGCCGTTGCAGTAGCTGGATTCTTCTAAGATGCCGTCTGTCTCTACGGCCTGCAGGGATCCGAGCACCAGGACAGAACCGCCTGTGCCGTCGCTCTTTTCCGAGATCGCGGAGAGGGAGAGCGGACCGCTGATGTCACCCTCTGCCTTTTGGGTGTTGCTGCGCTGCAAGTCGGTAATCCCCCAGGAATTTTTGGAGGTTTCAAGCAGCGAGGTCACATAGGTGTGCTGCAGATTATTCTCGTTTAACGTAAAGGAGCAGGAGACCGGCGCGGCAAAGGGAATATCGCTTTGCTGCAGCTTTTCGGTGATGGTGTGCTTTTGCAGCGTCGGTGACGGAACCGGAACGCCCATGTTGCTGCGCATTGCCTTGCTGCTGTCGCCCTCATAGGCAAAGTCACTGTTCGGCGTGATGCCCCATTCCGAGAGATACCCGTAAAGACGCTCCATGGCAGGGGTTCCGGCCGTAAAGATCCAGGCCGCCTTGCCGCCTTTTAGCAGATAGGCGTCAATGACGTCGCGTTCTTCCGCAGTGACATCTGCGGACGGCGCCATGGAAATGAGAATGCTTGCGTCCTCCGGGATTTCGCTGCTTGCAAGGTTGATGGTCTCAACGGTGTAACCCTCGCTCTCCAGCGCCTTTTTCAGCTCCTGGCTCTGGTATTCGCCGTGTCCCTCGGTCAGATAGGCTTTCACCGCAGCGCCGTTGCCTGCAACATAGCGGATTGCGGCAGTCATCTGTTTTTCCATATCAATAGAGACGGTGCCGGACTGGCTTTGCCGATAAAGCTGGCTGAGCGGAATGGTTTTAAACCGTTCTCCCTTTTGTACCACAACGGTGCCGACCCCGGCGTCATCGCCGTATTTTCTCGCAAAGGCCGGATCCTCGTACGGGTCAATATAGGTGACCTTTAATAAACTGTTCATGCTTTGGTATTGGGACAGGTACTCCTTAATGGCAGAGACCAGTTCGCCGCTCATACTGTCGGAATAGAGCGCATAAACGTCAATCGGTTCACTAAGCTCGGCCATGACCTCCTTGGTCTGTGCCGAAAATTCATAAACCTTGTCCTGGGTCATGTCAAATTTTATGGGCAGCTTGCCGTCCAGGGTGGTGACGATGCCGTTCAGCAAGACGGCACCGGCAAGTACCGCTGCGGTCATGGCCGCACTGTGGATCTTAAACCGGGTATCGCCGTATTGCCGCCGGCGAACCGCCTGCACAGTAAGAAACAAAAATACGCCGATAAAGCTGAGATAGTAGACGATGTTTACCGTGTTTAAGATGCCGTTCTGGAATTCCTCATAGCGGCTCATCAGCGAGAACCATGTGACAATCTTTTGGATGGCAGCGTTTGAAATGTTGGCCGCAATCCAATCCATGTAAAAGACCAGCAGCAAAACGCCGAAGGTAACGATGGCCGCGATCATCTGGCTCTCTGTCAGTGCGGAGATGAAAAGACCGATAGAGATAAACGCGCCCCAGAGCAGAATAAAGCCGATATAGGAGCCGATCATCTCGGTGATGCTCGGACTGCCGAAGATGCAGAGGATCATCGGAAAGATCAGAGAGACGGCCAGCGTGATGCCAAAGACGGAAAGCGCCGCCAGATACTTGCCGATGACGATCTGTGTGACGCTGACCGGCGCCGTCAGCAAAAGCTGGTCGGTGCGGCGGCTGCGCTCTAAGGACAAAAGACCCATGGTCAGGATCGATACCAAAAACAGATAGATCACATTGATGTTTGCAAACATCGATTTCAGATCGGCGGTTTGATAAGCCAGCGTGCCGGATACAAAGAAGATCGCGCACAACGCCAAAAAAATGCCGGAAAATATGTAGCCGATCGGCGACTTAAAATAGGCCTTCCATTCTTTGATAAAAACTGCTTTCATGCGCTCTCGCCTCCTTTTTGTGCCGCATCGTCCGTTTGCAGCGGTGTATCATCGGGTTGTTTTTGTGCAGCGGCCGGCTCGGTGCTGATGATGTGCATAAATGTTTCTTCCAGTGATGTCCGCGCGGCCGAAAACGCCAGAATCGGGCAATCGGCGGCCGCAAAACGGCGGAAGATGTCCTCTCTGAGGTCGCTGCCTTGGCGTACCGTCACCAGAATTTCTGCGGCGTTCTCTTCGTCACAGGGGCGTATGTCGGCCGCCTCCACGCCGTCAATTTCGCATAAAAGGGCACAGGCTGCCGTGCCGTCTCCCCTCACGCGCAGCAGATACCGCGTGCCGTCACCTCCGTGGGTTAAATCCGACATCCGTCCGGTCGAGACAATGCGGCCGTGGTTGATAATGGTGTAACTGTCACAGACTGCGCTGACCTCCTGCAAAATGTGGGTGCTTAAAATAACGGTGCGGTTTTTTCCAAGCTCGCTGATAACCTCGCGGATTTCAAGAATCTGCCGCGGATCCAGCCCAACGGTCGGCTCGTCCAGCACCAAAACCTCCGGGTCGCCGATCAAGGCCTGCGCCAGACCGACGCGCTGCCGGTAACCCTTGGAAAGGTTGCGGATCAGCCGCCCTTTTACGTCGCTGATGCGGACTTTTTCCATCACCTTTCGAAGGTGTGCGCCCTTGTCGTCCTTTTTTACGCCCTTTAGGTCATAGACAAAGCTGAGATATTCCATAACGGTCATATCCGTATAAAGCGGCGGAATCTCCGGCAGATAGCCGATTTTTTTCCGTGCGCTGTCGGGATCCTCGGCAATGTCGATGCCGTCAATCCTGACGCTGCCGCCGCCGGGCGCCAGATAGCCGGTCAAGATATTCATCGCGGTGGATTTTCCGGCGCCGTTCGGGCCCAAAAATCCCATGATTTCGCCTTTTTGCACGGCAAAGCTAATGCCGCAGAGCGCTTGGTTCGCGCCGTAAAATTTGCTTAAATTTTCAATGGCAATGGCCGGGCAGTCGTGCGTTTCCTGTGCCGGTGCCGCCGCCATATCGGCCTGTGTTTTGCTTTCCATCTGATTCACTCCTTCAAACCCTGTTCTTATCTATTTAATATAGCACGATTTTCACATAATGTCAAAATAAATCCCATGCCGAGATGTAAAATTATTGTGAACAAAAAAGGCGCGGACTGTGCCGCGCCTTGCGTTGTACTTTACTGTTCAAGTCTCCGCAGATTGATACGACCTTTGTCGTCAATTTCGATGACCTCTACCTTAACGATGTCGCCCTCTTTCACCACATCGGTTACCTTTTCCACGCGGCCTTTTGCCAGCTTGGAAATGTGGATCAAACCGTCTTTGCCGGGCAGCAGCTCAACAAATGCGCCAAAGTCCATAATCCGAACAACGGGGCCTTCGTAGATTTCGCCGACCTCCGGCTCTTTGACGATCATCTCAATCATCTTTTGTGCCTTTTCGCCCATCTCGGTATCCACGGCTGCAATAAAGACTCTGCCGTCGTCCTCAATATCAATCTTGGCGCCGGTTTCTGCGATAATGCCCTGGATTACCTTGCCGCCGCTGCCGATGACTTCACGGATCTTATCCACCGGAATGCTCATGTGGATGATCTTGGGTGCGTACGGAGAGAGATCCTCTCTCGGTGCAGCGATCGCCTTGAGCATAACCTCGTCTAAGATATAGTATCTTGCGTTTTTGGTCTGTTCCAGTGCGGTGCGAATGATGGCCGGGGTCAGACCGTCAACCTTTAAGTCCATCTGGATGGCGGTAATACCGTCTTTGGTACCGGCAACCTTAAAGTCCATGTCGCCGAAGAAGTCCTCAACGCCCTGGATATCAACCATGGTTAAGAAGTTGTCCTCGTCCTCCGGGTCGGTAATCAAACCGACCGAAATTCCGGCAACCGGCTTTTTAATCGGTACACCGGCGTCCATCAGTGCCAGCGTGCTGCCGCAGATGCTGGCCTGCGAGGTCGAACCGTTCGAGCTTAAAACCTCGGACACCAAACGGATGGCATAGGGGAACTCCTCCTCAGACGGGAGTACCGGAACCAATGCGCGTTCTGCCAGTGCGCCGTGGCCGATTTCACGGCGGCCGGGGCCGCGGGACGGACGGGTCTCGCCCACGCTGTAAGACGGGAAGTTGTAGTGGTGCAGATATCTGCGGTATTCTTCATTGTCAAGACCGTCAATGATCTTTGCGTCACCGAGCGGGCCAAGGGTTGCTACGGTCAGAACCTGGGTCTGACCGCGGCTGAAGAGGCCACTGCCGTGCGCTCTCGGCAGAAGTCCGACTTCGGCGGACAGCGGACGCAGTTCTAAGATACCGCGGCCGTCCACACGCTTTTTATCGTACATCAGCCAGTTTCTGACAACCGTCTTTTGCAGCTTATAAAGCGCCTCATCGATCTGTGCCTGGTATTCTTCCTTCGGATATTTTTCCTGAAAAGCCTCGTATACCTTGTCATAAACCACCAAAAGGCGTGCGTCACGCACGGTTTTGTCATCGGTGTCCATGGCCTCTTTTACCATATCCTCCGCAAAGGCGCGGATGTCGGTAAAGAGCTGTTCATCAACAACCATGTGTTCGTATTCAAACTTCGGCTTTCCGATTTCGTCCTGGATCTTTTGGATAAAGGCACACAGTTTTTTGATTTCGTCATGTGCAAACATGATGGCTTCAAACATGGTGTCCTCCGGCACTTCCTTTGCGCCGGCCTCAATCATAACAACCTTTTTTGCACTGCCGGCAACCGTCAGACTAAGGCGGCTGACCTCACGCTGTGCCTCGGTCGGGTTGATGACAAATTCGCCGTCAACCAGGCCGACATAAACCGCCGCAATCGGGCCGTTAAACGGAATATCCGAAACGGAGACCGCAACCGAAGAACCGATCATCGCACAAAATTCCGGTGCGTTGTCCTGTTCTACCGAGAGAACGGTGGATACGATCGAT
>URTH01000009.1 GCA_900550775.1 uncultured Eubacteriales bacterium
GATTTCGGCGTGGGCAAGAGACGGCTTAACGGACGATCAGATCGCGAACAACATGGGCATATCAAGAAGTACGCTAAGCGAATGGAAAAAGAAATTCCCGGACATTTCGGACGCCTTAAAAAGAAGCAAGGCGGTTGTTGACATCGAGGTTGAGAACGCACTCTATCAGGCGGCGCTTGACGGCAATATGACGGCCATTATTTTTTGGCTGAAAAACAGAAAGCCCGAAAAATGGCGCGACAGGCAGCAGGTTGAAATGAGCGGTGAGGTAGGCCGCGGTAATCCGTTTGAGGGACTTACCACCGAGGAATTAAAGAAGTTGGCCGGCGATGGATAAAAACATTGTAAACGGGGCGATGATTGAACTTGCAAGACGTGAGTTTTGGTATTACTGTCGTGTGATGGCCCCCGATTTTTATAAGCCTGAACGGGGCTACTTAAAAACGCTGTGTGATGAATTTCAAACATTTATCGGAAGCGACGACAGAATCCTTGTCGTAAACGTTCCGCCGCGGTTTGGAAAATCGAGGACGGCGCAGATGTTTACCCAGTGGTCGCTTGGAAGAAACAAATCCTTAAAGGTTATGACCGGCTCATACAATGAAACGCTGTCAACGGTGTTTTCCAAGAATGTGCGCAATGCAATTGATGAGAAAAAAGCGGATGCGAACAAAACCGTTTATTCGGACATATTCCCCGATGTTAAAATCAAGCACGGGGACGGCGCGATGAACCTGTGGAGCCTGGAGGGCGGCTACAACAATTATCTTGCAACATCGCCGAGCGGAACCGCGACAGGCTTTGGATGTGATTTGATGATTTTGGACGATCTTATTAAATCCGCATTGGAGGCGCATAACGAGGATTTGCTTGAAAAACACTGGGAATGGTTTGTAAATACCATGCTTTCAAGACTTGAAGAGGGCGGAAAAATCATTATTATTATGACGCGCTGGGCGACAAGGGATTTGGCAGGACGAGCGATGCAATTCTTTAAAGACGAGGGCTGGAGATGCCGTCAGGTGATGATGCCGGCGCAATATCCGGACGGTTCCATGCTTTGCAGTGATATTCTGTCTGAAGATTCCTACCAGGCAAAGATTCGGGCAATGGGCGAGGATATTGCAAAAGCAAATTACCAGCAAATGCCGATTGATATGAAAGGACGGCTTTATTCATCGTTTAAAACCTATGAAACGCTGCCAAACGACAAACACGGCAATTCGTTGTTTACGGTGGTAAAGTCATACTGTGATACGGCGGATACCGGTGCGGATTATCTGTGTAACATTATCTATGGCGTATATCATAAAGAGGCGTATGTCCTGGATGTGTATTATACAAAAGACGGAATGGAAATCACGGAACCGGAGACGGCGAAGCGTCTGATGCGCTTTGGCGTGAACGAAGCGGATATAGAGAGTAATAACGGCGGCCGCGGTTTTGCGAGAAATGTGGAGCGGGAGCTTTCGCAGCTTGGCTCAAACCGCACAAAAATAAACTGGTTTTACCAGAGCAAGAATAAAGCAGCACGAATTTTATCAAACAGCACATGGGTTATGTCGCACGTTTATTATCCGGTAAACTGGAAGGATCGGTGGCCGGAATATTATGACGCGATGACAAACTACCAAAAAGAAGGAAGAAATAAGCATGACGATGCCCCGGATGCAACCACGGGCATTGCCGAAAAGGCGGACAGGCCGGATTTGTTTAGTTTTAAATAGCAGGTGAGAGAAAATGATAGAATACAATGCAGGAACAAACCAAGCGATCAAAATCATCGAGGCGGGGGCGGCGAGTGCAAAGAGCCGGATCGACATCATCTATTATGAGCTTGCGGCGTGGCTAAAATCAGAAACAAGAAAAGAAATGCTGGACGGCTGGAACTATTATGACGGCAGACAGGATATCTTAGACAAAAGGCGTGAAATGATCAGCGAAAACGGGCAAAAGGTTACGATTTCAGCGCTGCCGAATTCCAGAATCACGGACAACCAATACCGAAAGGCGGTCATCCAAAAGACAAATTATCTTTTCGGGCGGCCAATTACCTTTGAGACTGAGAGTAATTCTTATTACGCATTGCTGCAAGGGATTTTTAACAAACGGTTTCAGCGAATGATAAAAAATGCCGGCATTGATGTCTACAATGGCGGTATAAGCTGGATTTTCCCGTATGTTGATGACGGGCAGCTTCGGTTTAAAAAGCTGCCGTCCTATAATGTATTGCCGTTTTGGTCGGATGACGAACATACCGAACTTGATCTGGCCGTAATTTATGAACCGGTTATCGCGTATGAGGGGCGGAAGAAGAAAACAATCAAAAGGGTCACGGTTCTGGACAGCGAGGGAGCAAAATATTACGTGATGCAGGGCGGCGCCTTGATTCCCGATGCAGAGCGTGAGGATGAACCGTATCTTGCGATCGGAGATCAGGCGTTTGCATGGGATCGGATTCCCCTTGTTGCGCTAAAGCGCGATGCGCAGGAAACACCGCTGATCCGCGGTGTGAAATCAATCCAGGATGCAATCAACACCATTTTATCCAATTTTGAGGACAATATGCTGGAGGACATGCGAAACACGATTCTCATACTCGTTAATTATTCCGGCGAGAATTTGGGGGAATTTCGGCGCAACCTTGCATCTTGCGGCTGCGTAAAGGTAGAGACGGTGGACGGTGTAACCGGTGACGTTAAGACGCTGCGGATTGAAGTCAATGCAGAGAATTACAAGGCGATACTGGAAGTGCTGAAAAAAGCAATGATAGAAAACACGATGAGTTATGACGCAAAGGACGACCGTATCGGAGGCAATGCAAACCAGCTGAATATCATGTCGATGTATAATGACATTGATTTGGACGCGAATAATACTGAGACGGAGGCGCAGGCAGCCTTTGAGGAATTGCTTGCGTTTGTGAATACCTTTCTTAGGATCACAGGGAAAGGTGATTATGATAACGAAAGCGTAAAGGTTGTATTCAATCGGGATATGCTGATCAACGAGACAGAAATTATGGAATCGCTCTCAAAACTCGGCTTGCAGTTATCCCAGGAGACGCTGATTAACCAGGTGCCGTACATTACGGATGCAAAGCTGGAAATGGAACGGATCAAGGCCGAGCAGGAGGAGCAGCGCAGGCTCACAGACGTATACAGCGGCGCATTTGGTAAGCCCAAGGAAAACGAGGAATAGGCAATGAATCACGCGGACTATTGGAAGGAGCGCATCCGGGCATTGGAGAAAGCCAGACATGATAGCAACGGAGGGCTTGTCAAAAGGCTTGAAGCCGAACTTGATGTTGCTTTTCGGGAGATGGACGATAAGATATCTGGCTGGTATTCGAGAATTGCGAAAAACAATGCGGTGTCGATGGCGGAGGCGCGCAGGATGCTTTCTTCCGGCGAACTGAAAGAGTTTTATTGGACGGTTGAGGAATACATAAAAAAGGGCAGAGAAAACGGAATCCGTCATAATTGGGAAAAAGAACTTGAAAACGCGAGCGCGAGGGTGCATATCAGCAAATTAGAGGCATTGAAAATTGAACTTCGCGGGATTGCCGAGCGGCTTGGCACCAGTGAGGAGGCGCAAATAAGGCGTCATCTTGCCGCGCAGTATGAGGAAACCTATTATCGTACTGCGTTTGAATTGCAAAACGGGATGGGCGTCTATCAAAGCATGGCAAGCATCGGCCAAAAGCAATTGGAAACGGTATTGTCAAAACCGTGGACGACGGATAAAAAAACGTTTTCGGACAGAATCTGGACGGACAAGGATGCTCTGATCGACGAGGTAACCCGTCAGCTTACCAGAAATGTATTGCTGGGAAAACCGCGTGAGGATGCGATAAGAGCGATCGCCAAACGGTTTGACACGTCAAAAAGCAATGCAGCGCGGCTTGTGCATACCGAAAGCGCATTTGTTTCCGCAGAGGCGGCAAGAGATACATACGCATCTCTTAATGTTGAAAGGTTTGAGGTCGATGCCGCGCTTGACGCAAAGACGTGCGGTATATGCGGTGAGATGGACGGAAAGGTTTTTGACAGAAAGGATTATCAGCCGGGGCTTACCGCGAATCCGTTTCATCCGAATTGCAGATGTACGACCGTGCCGTATATTGATGACGATATCCAGCGAGAACTTGAAAGGAAAACAGGGCGCGCTATACGCAATCCGGAGACGGGTAAAACCGAGATTACGGACGCCATGACCTACAAGGAATGGAAAGAGAAATATGTTGACAATTCGGCCGAAAATGGTATAATAGAAACAGGAAGAGGAAGAGCCGTGAGTATAAGTAATATAGATAGGCCGATAGAACAACGAAATACCGCAAAAGGAAACCCAAACGCAATATTGCAAATTGGAAGGCCGTTAAACAACAGACAGCAGAGACTTCTTGACAGCTTAAATGAATATGATAGCCGAACTGTTGTGAACAAAAAAACAGTTAGTATGAAGGATTTGTCAGCGCTAACCGCGTTTACAGGCGATGAATTCGCGATGTTTACCAAGGGCGGCGAAAGACTTATCATACGGGGAAACACGCATAGCGTAAACATTGACGTGAAAAAGGCTCTAGAACTCAGCAAGCAGGGTTACAGGTGGAGCGGACATACACATCCGGGTGTCGAATGGAACTCTTCAATGCCATCCGGCGGTGATAAAGAAATACTCAAATGTTTCAAACAGGAAACAAGTGTGATTTACGACTCGAAGGGGAAGTATAGAACTTTTGATAAGGAGTGATATTATGTGCAAGATGTTTGATGATTGGTCGAAACAGATAGAAGAATACTGCATGGAAAACAATCTGAATTTTGAAAAAGCGAAAAAAATGTCAAAATGCTGGAGCAACGATGATATCATTCTTCAGTATTTCAATCCCGAAAATGAGAGCGTAAAAAACGGATTAGGTTTGCTCGATGAGACGCCTATGCCGGTCGTTTTGCTGATAACCAAAGATGGAAATAAATTAAAATTTAAACAAACCGAATATACCCAAAAGTACTTGGCGAATTAACATATGCAAAGATAGGATATTTGAGGTGGAAGAATACGTCCACGTCCACACGCCGATGGTTTGACAAGGGGAAACCCTGAGAGATGCAGGAGAATTGGACGCCTGCCAAATATCCGAACGAGGGACTGCTTATGCCGTCCCTTTCCTTTTGCCCGAAAATAAGGGGAAATAGGGTATAACAATTCAATAAATCAAGCGTTTACATTAAGTTGTAAGCGCTTTTTTTATACACAAAATTATCCGCAGCGCACGGAACAAAATATAAGCGCACCGCATTACCGGGACTTGCCGGACAAAAAGGACAGCGGTTTTAGGAGGTAACATGTTAGAATGGCTCAAAACAGTTTTAGGAGAGGCCTATACCGATGATATTGAAAAAAAAGTATCTGACGAGATAGGCAAAAATTTTGTTGCAAGGGCAGACTTCAACGCCAAGCTGGAGGAGATTAAAACGCTCCATACCCAGATCGGCGAACGGGACACGCAGCTTGAGAACTTGAAAAAGGTTGACGCAGAAGGACTGAAACAAAGGATTACGGAGTTGCAGAATGAAAATAAGAAGGCGCAGGATGCATATAATGCCAAACTTGACGAGATTCGGTTTGAACATGCGCTGGAGGCTGCGCTTTCCGGGGCAAAGGCGCGGAATGTTAAGGCGGCAGCCGCACTGCTTGACCGTGAGACGATTACGTTTAAGGACGGAAAACTTTCAGGGCTTGATGAACAGATTCAGTCTATGAAAAAGGACAATGCGTATCTTTTTGAAGATGACGCGGCAAAAAATCCTGTCAAGGGGATGAAACCCATAGGAAGTATGCCGCCGCAACAAAACAACAGCAGCGGCCTCGGCGCTTCTTTTGCGCAGCGGTATAACGCAAGGCACGGGGCGGTACAGGAAAACAATCAAAATCAGAAGGGGGAATAGAACATGGCTTATATCAATAGAAAAGCAACAGAAAAGAGACCGAATTTTATCGCGAGCGAAGTCGGTCTTGTGTTAAAAACGGTTCAGGTAAACGACACGGGGATTACTGCGGACGAGTATGGCTATAAAACAGTGAAAGGCGGAACGGTTTATCCGAGCAACGATGCCGGTGCGAAGGGCATTATCTTTGAAAACGTTGACGTAACACATGGGGAGAGGGCGGCAAGTCTTATTGTCGGCGGCCGCATTTACACAGACAGACTGCATACTGCGCCGAGCAGCGCAGCCAAAACGGCGCTTGCGGCAAAAGGAATTGTTTTTGACGATGACGAACCGACAATCTCCAGGGCGGTTACCAAGGCGAAAGTGTACACGGCCGGAACAACCGCATTTTCTGCATCAGATATTGCGGAGAATGCAGATGGGCTGACGCTTGAAATAACGGCCATCGGCAGCGATAACGATGCGGAGATTGCCACCGCCGCGCTTACTGCGAAAAAGGTGACGATGACAAAGGTGAAAGCCGGGAAAACGCAGATCACGTGTACCGTAACAGACAGCCTTGGCGGCAAGACTGATATCACGGTTCCGGTAGAAATTGCCTAAAGAAAGGGAGGATAAAAACTTATGGATATTTTGCAACTTATTTCAAACAGAGATCGGCTGGATTTTTCGCAGAATTTATCTGTGAAGAGAAATTACATGGGAGACACCCTGTTTCCTGATGAAAAAACACAGAATCTGGAGGCAGAGTACCTCAGACTTGCGGACGGGCTGCAACTGCCGACCATGGCGATGGTGCACGGCTTTGATACGGAGGCGGCAATCGGAGATCGTCCTGAACTGGAAAAGGTCAGAATTGAAAAGCTGCTGATTAAGGAAAAAATCAATCAGACAGAGCGCGTCCAGATGTATCTCCAAAAAGGCGTTTCGGATGAATCGGCGCTGATCGGTTATGTGTATGACGACATGGGACGGCTTGCGGAATCCGTTAAGACCAGAACCGAGGTTGCGAAAATGGAGGTAATTGCAACCGGAAAGATGACGGTAAAAGAAAATAACCTTAATTTTGCGCTGGATTACGATGTGCCGAAGAGTAATTTTAAAAATGTAGATTGGAGCAATGCGGAGGCCGATATCCTTGGTGATATTCAGGAGATGGCAGATGCCGCAAAGGCGCTCGGAAAGACGGTGAACCGTGCTGTCACGTCAAGCAAGATTGTAGCGCTTATGCGGAAAAACAAGGGGATTCAGACGGCGATTTACGGCGTAAACGGTGTCGGAACCTTTGTAACTTTGGCAAAGATCAACGATCTGCTTACCGAGATGTTTGGTATTACGATTGTGACCAATGACGACATGTATCGATACAAAAAAGCGAGCGGCGCGATGGCAACGGAATACTATTTTCCGCGCGATAAATTCTCGCTCGTGTCTGTCGGTATGGGCGGCAGCGTCGGAACCGGTCTTTGGGGCGTGACCCCCGAAGAGGCAGAGTATGGGGCGTATGATCAAAAATCAGCGGATCAGTATATTACCATTACGCAGTGGGCAACGCCTGACCCGGTTGCGGTATGGACAAAGGCCTCGGGACTTTTCGTTCCTGTTTTGCCTGACCCTGCCGGGCTGATGATTGCCACGGTTAAACTGTAAGGTGATGCCATGAAGGAGCGGGCAATCACGCTTTTGCAGACGCTTGGGATATTATTGTCTGCAAGAGATATGGATTTGATCGATATCCTATGTGAAGATGCGGCAGAGGAAATCAAGAATTTCTGCCATCTTTCGCAGGTGCCGAAAGGTTTGGTAAACAGCGCTGCGGACAATGTCTGCGGCGCTTTTATCCGCCGAAAATTGCTTGCCGGCGAGTTTGTCGGCGCCGATGCTTCAGAAGCGGCAGTAAAATCCTATACGGCAGGCGATATCAGTGTGACCTTTGGCGATGGCGCCGCAACTGCCGCCCAGCGGTGGGAGCAGCTGGCAAACGCCCTTGAGGGCAGCGGAAAGGAGCGGTGGACATGCTTCAGACGGATTCGCTGGTAAGCGCGGTGAGAAAGACCATTGAATCGGCGTATACCGATACCATGACGGTTTTTGTTATGGCCGGCGGTGCCGATGGGCTTTTTGATGATAAAAGCGAGCAGATCTCTATTGAGAATGAACCGTGCCGAGTCTCATACAAGACGGATTTAACGGTTTCGCGCGCGGCGGCCGGAGACGGCGCGGCAGATAACGAACAAACTGTAATCTTGTTCTGTCGTCCGGAGCTGACCGTTCCGGCAGGGTGCAGGGTCTCGGTCATGCGAAACGGTGTGCAGACGGATTATTGCAGATCGGGCGAGCCGGCAAGATATGACACGCACCAGGAAATTCCGCTTGCGCTGTTTAAGAGGTGGGCGTAATGGCGAGATGGGGACGCTGTGATTTTAAACAGTTAAAACGGCTCAGGGAGCGGCTCGGCGAGTTCGAAAAGGCGGATAAAGACCGTATTTGCACCGATATTGCAAAGGATATTGCGTCGCGGCTTTTGAGGATGGCAAAGAAACGCACCCCGGTTGACACGGGGGCGCTCATTGGGTCGTGGGACGAGGAAAACAAACCGCTGACCGTGGAAAAAAAGGGAAATGTGTTTGAGGTCACGGTTACCAATTCGATGACCTATGCCAGCTATGTGGAATACGGGCACAGGACGCGCGGCGGCGGTTGGGTCGAGGGCATGTATATGATAACCGTTCCGGAAGAGATGCTGAAAACGGCGGCGCCCAAAATCATAGAAAGGCACATTGAAAAAGAACTGAAGAGGGTGTTTGACGGTGATTGATGACATGATTGCCGGGATCGCAAAAAGGCTCCGCGAGGTCTTGCCGTGCCGGATTTATAAAAATCCCGTGCCGCAAGGGCTGGAGCGACCCTGTTTTTTGATTAACCCGATCTTGTTTACCAGAGTGCAGCAGCTTGGCACAAGGGAGAGACGCATCTATCCGTTTGATGTGGTTTATTTGCCGAAAACGGAGGATCGGAGCGAGATTTACCGGGTTATGAACGTGCTGATGCGTGCGCTGCGCATTATTGACACCGATTTTGCCGGCAAGCTGCTGGGGCGCGATATGGAATGCGAAATCATAGACGGCGTATTGCATTTTAGGGTTCGGTATGATTTTTCGGTCTGCCAAAAACAGAGTACAGACGATCCCATGGAAATTTTAGATGTAAAAGGAGAGCTGAAACATGAGTAATGAGGTGAAAAAGAACGTCCCGGAAAAGGGAGCCGAGACGGAATGCAAATTCACAAAAGGACAGCTTGTGCAGTCAAAGCGTTTTATAGAAAACTGCGATATTTTATCCGCGCTGCTGGACAGCGATCAGGAATATACCATTGCACAGGCCGAAGCGGTGATAGATAAATATCTGAAAGGAGGGGTTTCGTAATGGCACTTGGCGGAGGTAGTTTTACAACGATGAACAAGATCATGCCCGGCGCGTACATTAATTTTGTCTCGGTCGGAAAGACAGCGCCGACCATTGCAGAACGCGGCATTGTAGCCGTGCCGATGGAGCTTAATTGGGGGCAGACGGGAGAGATCATAGAGGTTGAGGCAGCGGATTTTATGAAAAGATCGGTTGATCTTTTTGGCTATGACTATTCGGATGCAAAGATGAAAAACTTCCGTGAGTTATTCCGGGGTGCGAAAACAGTGATGGTATACCGGCTCGGGACGGGCGCAAAGGCGGCATCCAACACCTATGCGACCGCCAACTATCCGGGCACAAGAGGAAACGACATTACCATTTCCATCGAATCGAGCGTGGACGATGCAGGAAAGTACATTGTGAAAACAAAGGTTGACGGCATCGTATACGACACGCAAACGGTGGCGGAAGCCGGAGGGTTAAAGGCGAACGCATGGGTAACTTTTAAAAGCTCCGCTTCGCTGGCAGCCACAACGGGAACGGCGCTGGCGGGTGGCGAGAACGGGACGGTGTCCGGTACGGACTATCAGACGTTTTTAAATAAGCTGGAGGCGTATTCGTTCCACATTTTAGTCAGTGATGTGACGGAAAAGGCGACCCAATCGCTTTTTGCGGCATACACAAAACGGATGCGCAATGAAGTTGGCGTCAAATTCCAGTGCGTACTGTATCAGCACGGGGAAGCGGACGACTACGGCGTAATTTCGGTTGAGAATAGCGTTTTAGACAGCGGTGCAAAGGAGAGCGCGCTGGTATACTGGACGGCCGGGAAGGAGGCCGGCTGCCCGCTGAGCAGCGGCCTTGCGAATGCCAGGTACGATGGCGAGTACACCGTGAGCGCGGATTACACATCAAAGCAGTTGGAGGCGGCATTAGCGGCCGGAAAGTTTGTTTTTCACCGGCAGGGCAGTGAAATCCGCGTCCTGGACGATATTAATACGCTGGTGACTACTACGGAAGAGGTCAACGAGGAATTTAAGAACAACCAGGTAATCCGTGTAATCGACCAGTTTGCCGGGGATTCGGCGCGTGTTTTTGCCAATAAGTATTACGGAAAGATTAACAATACCAATGTCGGCAGAAACGCCCTCCGCAATGATATCATCAAAATTCTGGATGAATACGTAAAGCTCGGCGCAGTGGAGGAATACGACCCGGAGGATATCAAGGTTGATGTCGGAAATACCAAACGCGATGTAACGCTTGCGGTTTATATCCGGATTGCCGAAACAATGAGCAAGCTGTATATCACGGCACATATTGGTTAAAGGAGGAAACGGCGGATGGATTATGAAAAAATTGATTATATGACGGCCGATAAGGCGATCAGCGGCTCGCAGGGGATGGTTTGGGTTACGTTTAATGATACCAATGAAAGATTTTCTTTTGGAAGGCTTATTAAGCTGGAGGCAAAGGCAAAGCTGAATAAAACTACCCTCCCTGTCCTCGGAAAGTCAGGAAAGGTGCATAAGGTCGGCTCCTGGGAAGGGGAAGGCTCGGCAACGCTTTACTATTGCGACAGCGCCATGCGCAAAAGGGTGGCTGCGTACAAAAAGACCGGCAAGATGTTTACCATGGACATTGAGGTCTATAACGATGACGAGACGTCAAGCCTTGACGCGCAATGCACCACGCTGAAAAATTGCTTGCTTGACGAAATCGTGCTTGCAAAGATTGACGCGGAGGCGGAGTATCTGGATGAAGATATCAGCTTTACGTTTGATGATTTTGATATTCCGGATGCATTTGAGACGCGCTCGTAAACAAGACATGAGAGGGGCGGAAACGCCCCTCGATAAAGATGTAGGGAGATGATATTATGGCAGCAAATTTAAAGGCGTTTTTAAAGGAAAACGCGGTGGTTCGGGACGATGTTTTTGTGGCAGTCAGCAAGCGGTTTATCGGCGAGGACGGAGCGCCGATCCCGTGGCAGGTTTCGCCGATTACCGCAACGCAGGACGAGGAAGTCCGCAAGCGCTGCACAAGAAGGGTGCCGGTGCCGGGAAAGAAAAATATGTATCAGCCGGAGATTGACTACGATGCGTATCTGGGGGCGCTGGCGGCGAAATGCACGGTGTTCCCGAATCTGAACGATGCAGAATTACAGGATTCTTACGGTGTGAAGGGCGCGGGCGAATGCCTGAAAGCGATGCTCGAACCCGGCGAATACTACGATTATCTTGCAAAGGTGCAGAAAATCAACGGATTTGATGTAACGATGGACGATAAGGTGGAAGAGGCAAAAAACTAATTCGCGGGGGAGACCCCGACAGTAACTATGCGTATTATTGCTTACACAAGCTGCATATGCTTCCCTCTGCGTATATTGCCTTGCAGAGGGAAGAGCGTGCGTTTATCATTGCCGCAATCGATATTCGCACGGAAGAAGAGGAAAAAGCGAGGAAAGCGGCAAGCCGCAAGCGTTAGCAAGGCGGAGAGGAGATGATAAAAATGGGAACGGTACAGTCATCCATACGGATCACCGATGCCATGACAGGGCCGCTGCGGAATATGGATAACGCGCTTCGGACTGTAATCAATTCGTTTGAGACCATGCAGAATAAGTCGGCAAGGTCGGTGGATACATCGGCAATTGCAAATGCCAGGGCGGAACTTGCTAAGGCGGAGGACGGACTCAGCCGGATAAAGGAACGTATTGAGGATGCCGATGGTGTCACGCAAAAGGCAAAGACGAGTTCGGGATCACTGCTGAAAACCCTGATGGGTTTTTCGGCGGTGCAAAAGGTGATCGGGCTTGTCACGGATTCGATCGGCGGCGCGATCAGCCGCATGGACACGATGACAAACTTTCAGCGTAAGATGAGCGTGATGACCGGGAGCAGCGACACGGCAAAGGCGGCCTTGGAGCGGTTAAAGGCAACAACCAAGGGAACGGCATACGGACTTGATGTAGCGGCTGCCGCTGCACAAAATTTCGTTACCAGAGGCGCCTCAATCGGCACTGCAACGGCACAGGTTGAAAAGTGGGGCGACGCGGTTGCGTTTTATGGCAACGGTACCAACGAACAGTTTTCTAATGTGATGGACGCGCTCGGCAAAATGCTCTCAAAGGGCAAGGTCGAAATGGATCAGCTAGACCGTCTGACGGATGCCGGAATCAATGCGGTCGGAATTTATGCGCAGGCGACCGGGACATCGGCCGCCGCGGTGCAAAAATCGCTTTCTAAGGGCGAGATTTCTTCCCAAAAGTTTATTGATACCGTGTCGACGGCGTTTTCGGAGGGAACGAATGGCGTATTAAATGTAACCGGTGCGGCCAAAGAGGCCGGCGGAACATGGGCAACAAGCATCGAGAATATGAGGGCGGCCGTCAAGCGCGGCGTCATCTCGATGATAGAAAATGTGAACAATGCACTGTCGGCGGCTGGCTTTGGCAGCATATTAACCGGTATACAAAGTTTTGGTACGCTGATGGAGAACATGCTCGGCGGACTTGGCGAAAGAATCGGCATAATACTGAACATGTTTTCGCCGCTGCTTCGGATGGTTCGCGCAATCGGCGATTTTTTGGTCAATAACTGGAGCGCTATTGAGCCGATCATCATGGGGATTGTTACGGCACTTGGCCTTTACAAAGGGGCGCTGATTGCAGTTAGTGCGGCATCCGCCGTTTCGGCTGCCATTAAAACGATCGGAACCGTCGTGGCTGTTGCACACGGTGCGGCAATCACAGGCGAAATGCTGGCTACAACAGGTATGACGAAAGCACAGTTATCTTTCAACGCGGCTCTGTATGCATGTCCGATCGTCTGGATCATTGCGGCGGTAATTGCTTTGGTGGTTGCCGTTATTGCGATCACCAAAGCCGTGAAAAAGGCGCGCGGCGAATCAATCAGCGCGCTCGGCGCGGTGATGGGTGCGGTTTTTGCGGTCGGTGCGGCAATATGGAATGCGTTTGCCGGGTTGGTTAACGGTATTATTCAACTCGTTTGGACAAAGTTCGCTTATCCGGTTATCGGTATTGCCGAGTGGATTTTAAACGTGACAAACGGTGGATTCAACAGTTTTGGCGATGCGGTAAAGAACCTGATCGGCAATATCATCGGATGGTTTTTGTCGCTCGGGCAGGTGGTAACCAAGATCATTGATGCGATTTTCGGAAGTAACTGGACGGGGCAACTGGAAAATTTAAAAAGCAATGTGTTGTCTTGGGGCAAAAACGAAAATGCAATTACGCTGTCAAGAGAAGCACCGACGGTTTTAAAACGGATTGAATATGGCGCCGCATACAACAAAGGGGCAAGCATGGGTGATTCCTGGGCAAAAAAAGCCGGGGGACTGTTCCAGGCAGGCAATGACAAATGGTCTGATTTGATGGGAAATGCGCTGGAAGATACGGGGTTGGTTGCGGATATGAACGATATCACCGGCAACACGGCGGCGCTGAAGGATCAGGTTTCAAACCTTGGTGCGGACGTATCGGTCCTGCGCAGTCTTGCGGAACGGGAGGCAATCAACCAATTTACCACCGCGAGCGTTCAGGTGGACATGCACAACGTCAATCATTTATCGAGCGACATGGATATCGACGGCATGGTGAACCAACTGGCTAAGCTGACCGGGGACGCTTTGGCAATCACGGCCGAGGGGGTGCATGTTTAATGTATTCACTGTATCTTGCAGGAACCAGAATGCCGGTGCCGCCCGAAAAGATTGAGATTGCCACAAAAGGCAAAAACGAGACCGTGACGCTGATTAGCGGCGAAGAGGTCAATCTGATTAAAAAGCCGGGGCTTTCGGAGTGTTCCTTTGAACTATTGCTCCCGGCGCATCCGTACCACTTTGCATTTTACGAAGCCGGGGTATTTCAGACGCCGGACTACTATACCGAACTGTTTGAATTTTTAATGACAAGTGAAAGCTACTTCTGTCTGGATTTGTACCGGGAAAGCCCGGACGGAGCGGAACAGCTTCGGCATATCAATATGCCGGTCACTTTAGAAGAATACAGTGTTGCGGAAAACGCGGAGGATGGACAGGATTGGGTGGTAAAGCTCAAATTGAAATACTATCGTGCGTACGGAACAAAGGTTTTGGTGCCGAACGCAAGCGGCAGCGGATATACGGTTGCGCGCGTCGACACCAAGGAGGCGGTGCGTGTTGTTGTGACAAAAAAGGATGATACGCTGCAAAGCATCTGCCTGAGGGAATTTCAGA
This sequence comes from uncultured Eubacteriales bacterium, assembly GCA_900550775.1. Taxonomy (GTDB): domain Bacteria; phylum Bacillota; class Clostridia; order Monoglobales; family Monoglobaceae; genus Ructibacterium. The sequence goes on from URTH01000009.1 coordinate 14,604, forward strand.
GCGATGCCAAGGAATATCTGGACAAGGTGTACCGGCTGAACAAGGCGACCTTCGATCAGTACAATAAGGGCGATGTCTCCTATATTGTTGAAAACCCGGAGGAATGGGAGGCCGATGCCATGACGCTGAAATCCAATATTGCGGCGCTTGTGGATAAGGCGTTCCTTGGCGGTCACCGCGACGGCCTTGCGGAAAGCGATCCGGGTCTGCACTGGTCGCAGCCGTATCTCGTTTCCTTGCAGGACAAGGATGCGATTTCAAACTGGCGCGTCTGGGCGTATGGGGACGAGGGTGCGGCCTCGTGGCTTGATCTGGAAAGCGGCCTGGTGACGCAGGCGTATATGATGGCTCTTGTTGATAAGATCACCGGCGGCACGTGCTACAAATACGTTGACCGCATTTGCGATCACTGGGGGAGAAATCACCTGGACAGCCTTTGCGACAAGGGGATGATAAAGAATCCCGAAAAGTGGGAAAACTTTCAGGCTCCGGTTGAAAACAGCAATGCGTTGTCTTTGGTCAATCAAGCGCTTGCGGCAACGATTGACAAGTACAGGGTATATCCAGGCATGCGCCTTTTGCTTTGGGAAAAGTAGCGTATTTCATATATTTTGATAGAAAAAGGCTGGTGGTTTTGTGGCAGGGGAAATTAACAAGGCGGTGCAATGGGCACTCTCAATCGCAGAAAATAACGCTTATACCTATGTGTGGGGCGGCTGGGGATTGGCAGACGGCGGCTATGACTGCGGACATTTTGTGATTGAGGCATATCAAAATGCAGGCGTATTTGTAAGGAGTGCAGGGGCAACCTTTACAGGCGATATGCGCCAGGCATTTTTAAAATGCGGATTTCAGGATGTGACGGCATCGGTCAATCTGAAGAGCGGAACCGGCCTCAAAAAGGGTGATGTTTTGCTGAATGAAAGCAAGCACAGCGCCCTTGTCCAGGAGGATGGCGGAAAGACGGTGGAGGCACATGGAAAAGAAAAAGGCATTGTGGCCGGCTATCCCTATCGTAACTATCCATGGGATTGCGTACTGCGATACACAAAGGACGTCGGGACAGAAGAGACTTATACGAATTTCCCTTGCTATAAGCTATCCGATCCTGCCATTTTGGATATTGCGACCATGATTACGGGCGAGCAGGGTGGAGAGGATGTGCTGGCGTGCAGACAGGAGGCCTCGCAGCTTGCAAACCTCAACGAGGTGACGCGCGGAAGAAGCAATACCGAGGCAGATATTATCAAAACACTGCATGACGGATGGTACAGTGCAAACAGCTGGAAACGCGGCTGCACCCAGACGGCGGTGGACGCTGCGCGGTTTGTTTTAATCGAGGGAAAGCGCGTTCTGCCGCGTTATGTCACAGAGCATGACACCTTTCCCGGTGACATTCAGGGCGCAAAAGAGCGCAGGGCATATACGCCGCGCACGACAAAGGTCAAAAACGTATACGGCAGCGAGTACACCTTTTACGCGTTTTTCGGCAGCCAAAAGGATAAGGACATTGCCGGATATTTTGAGAAGGACTATAAAAAGTACAGCGGTGACGTTCCGTATGCGCCGGGTATGGTCCCGGCCGGCGGAAGCACGGTGAGTCAGCAATCCAAACAGATTACGGCGAGTCGTATTGCAGGTGAGGCCGGCGGCCGCGGCGAGGCAAGAGATAACCCGGTGCGCGGAAAAAATACGCTGGGCGGCGAGGTTGAGTTATACATCATCAACCATGACGGAAAGATCATGTTTCCCGTTGTCAGCGGCACGGTGAACCTGGAATCGTGCCGGCGCGGAAGTCCGGGAAAACTTAGCTTTTCGGTTCTAAAGACGGCCGAACTTGATTTTTTGAACGGGGCACAGGTTGTTTTAAAGAGCTGTGACATAGAGATGTTTTACGGGTTTGTCTTTGAAAAGGAAAAAGGCAAGGATGATACGATCAAGGTGACTGCATACGATCAGATGCGGTATTTTAAAAATAAGGATTGCTATGTATACGAAAATAAAACGGCAGCAGAACTCGTGAAGATGATCGCTGACGATCACAACCTGGTTTGCGGAGCGCTGGCGGACACCGGGTATAAGATACCGCTTCGGGTTGAGGATAATGCAACCCTGTTTGATATTGTGCAAAACGCCTTTGATCAAACGCTTTATCAAACGGGCGAGATGTTTGTGCTTTATGACGATTTCGGAAAACTCTGTATTAAAAACCCCAAGGACTGGATTTTTGATCTTGTCATTGACGAAGAAACGGCGCTTAACTATACCTATCAGGCATCCATCAACGATGATGTGTATTCCAGAATCAAATTGTACTATGACAACGAAGAAACCGGAGAAAGAGAGGTCTATATCCATAATAATGAAGAGAAAATCAACCGCTGGGGCGTTCTGCAAATGTGTGACAGTATTGATGACGGCGAGGACGGAGCGAGCAAGGCGGCGCTTCTTGCGGCGTTGTACGGTCAGGAATCGCGGTCTCTTGAAATAAAGGACGCGTTTGGATCACCGCTGATTAAGGGTGGGTGTAGTGTATGCGTTATGTTGAATGTCGGCGAGAGGATCATCAATCATTTTATGCTGGTTGAGAGCGTCAAACACAAGTTTTCGGGAGGAAACCATAGGATGGATTTAACGTTGTTGGGAGGTGACATACAAAATGAATAATCCGGGCGGAGATATGCGGACAATGCTAAAATGGGTGGAATCTATCCGTAAAATTGTCGTAAAAACCATTGATGCACTTCATTTGCCGAAAGTGTTGCAGGGAAAGGTGCAGGAGACAGCGCCGCTAAAGATTTTTGTGGATGCAAAACTGATTCTTCCGGATCAGTGCCTGATGGTGCCATCGTATTTAAGGCCGATGACGGCTTATACCGAGGAGAATCCCCCGGTAAAGGTGAACGTTGATAACGGGCTGCATAAGGGAGATAAGGTTATCCTTGTGCAGGTACAGGGCGGACAAAAGTATGTTGTCTTGGGGGTGATGCCATGATACCGTCTGTCGCAGTTACTCCGGAATGGTTTGAAACCGCAAGAGAAAAGACGGAGCAATCCAAAACGTATCGCATCAACTTTGAATCCGGAAGAATCGAAGAGAGCATTGATCGGATTGAGTCGGTGCGGCAAAGCATCTATTGTATCTTTCGCACCGAGCGGTACGAATGGCTGATTTATAGCAGAAGTTACGGGATTGAACTTACGGATCTGTACGGAAAAGACCGGAGATTTGTCATTCCGCAGCTTATGAGAAGAATTGAGGATGCACTTTGCCAGGATGACAGGATTGTCGGTGTTTCGGACTTTCAGTTTTCAAGGCCTGCGCACGGTGCAATTGGTGTTGCGTTTTGGGTCAGCACCATTTATGATGAATCGATTAAAATTGAAGATAAGGTGGTGGTGTAAATGTACGAGGACAAAAGCTATCAAAATGTTTTAAGCAGTTTATTGTCTTACGTTCCCCATGACCTTGACAAGCGTGAGGGATCGGTGATCTATAACGCGCTTGCGCCTGTGGCAATGGAGATTACAAAATTATATCAGGATATGGGTGAAATATTAAATGAGACATTTGCAGATACGGCAAGCCGTTATTATCTGGTAAAGAGAGCGGCTGAGCGCGGCGTTGCGCCGAGAGGCGCGACCTATGCAGTGGTAAAGGGGAAATTTGACATTGAGATTCCGATCGGAAAGCGGTTTTCCGGCGGCGCCATGAACTATACCGTAAAAGATAAAATAGAGGACGAGGAAGAAAGCGCCTTGTACTATTACCGCCTGGCATGTGAGAGCCCCGGCAGTGCCGGAAATTGGTATACCGGGCAGCTTGTTCCGATCAGCGAGGACGATCTTGGCGGATTAACCATTGCGGAAATCACCGAAGTGTTGGTGGGCGGTGAGGATGAAGAGGACACCGAGAGCTTTCGGCAGAGATATTTTTCCGGGATTACGTCACAGGCGTTTGGCGGCAATGAGGCAGACTATATCGAAAAGGTCTCTGCGCTTCAGGACGTGGGCGGTGTCCGGGTATACCCGGTATGGAACGGCGGTGGCACTGTGAAATTGGTTATTGTAAACTCAGACTGCGCCGTCCCTTCCGATGCGCTTGTTACATCGGTACAGGAGGCCGTTGACCCGTCTGATTCTTCCGGCGATGGGATTGGCATCGCGCCGATTGGCCACAGCGTGACCGTTCAGGCAGCTGTCGCGGACACGGTCAATATCGCGCTGTCGTGCACTTATGAAACAGGAAGTGCATGGGACGATGTAAAGGGGAACATAAAGATCGTTGTTGATGATTATCTGGCAGAGCTGAATCAGTCGTGGAAGATGCCGGATAAGGAAAAAATCGTGGTACGGGTTTCTCATCTGGAAAGCAGAATCTTAGGTGTTGGCGGTATCAAAGACGTCACGGCGGTAATCAATGCGACGGCAGGAAATCACGAGGCGCCGGAGACGGCAGTCGTAAAACTCGGAACGCTTTCGGAGGTGACCGTATGAATCTTCCCGTCAATCTGATTGCATATCTTCCCGATTTTCTGCGGGATATTTACGAATATAAGGTTTTGATGACGGCGGCAGGCGGAGAACTTGGCCTTTTGGAACAGGCGCGCAGGCAGAATCTTGCCAATACGTTTGTTGACAGTCTTGATGAAGAGGGCGTTTTGCGCTGGGAAAACATGCTTCACATTGAGGCCGAAACGGGCGATAGCACGGCGGATCGCATGTTCCGCATTAAAATGTATCTTGCCGGTGATCGCCCGTATACCTATAATGCGCTGAAAAAGCAATTGCAGCAGCTGTGCGGAGGCGTGCAAGGCGTCAATGTAACGCTGGATGCATCGAAATATACATTACGCATCCTGATTTCATTGACCGCAAAGAGCCAGGCAGCGGCGGCAGAAAAGTTAATCAGAAAAATGTTGCCCTGCAACATGATTCTGGATATCGGCCTTAAATACAATCAATATGAGACGCTGGCGTCTTATACCTACGCACAGCTAGAAGCATACAATTATAAAGATTTGCGCGAGAGCGTTCTGGGAGGATAACGATGAAATATACAACAAACTACAATTTAAAAAAGCCGGACGAGACAGATTTTTATAGTGTGGAGCATGCGAATGCCAATATGGACGCAATCGATGCGGCACTAAAAGCAGAAGTGGACGCACGGGAAACACTTGCCGCATCGGTTTCAAAAATTTCGCTCACGCCGCCCACGCTGACGGCGGCAACGCCCAGGGGAACCAAAATCGGGACAAGCGGCTGGACGGGGACGGGATTCTTCTGTACCGACACCAATGTACTGTACAAAACAGAGGACAATACCCTCCCAAATTACAACTCGTACACGCGGTTTTGTCTGCGCCCGGCTGATTTATCAAGCCGTTCGTATTTAAACTGGACGCCGTATTATACATCCGGCAGCACGGAGATTGAATTTGTGTGGTCACCGGCACGCGGGCTTTATGAGGCTCTCGTCCCGGTCAAGGACGGCACGGCGGAGGCATATATCAGCACATACATCACATGGAAGTACCATCCACCCGTTCAAATCCGCTACGGCAAGGCAACCAACTACTTTAACGCATATGACCCGGCCGGTGAATCGCATGACGGTTATACGAATTTTACCATTGCCAAACGTCCAAAGCATAATATCCGCGATTTTTCCGGGATGCTCACAAAATACGATTACGATATTTTGGCATGCTACAGCGCGGAATGGAATGTGTTTGACAATCTGTATCATGATTTAACCGAAACGGAGCGGAGCATGCTGCTCCTTGCCTGGGATGTGACCGGGGACGGCTCTGCGCCCGGCGTGGATGCCCTGCATATCTCAAAACGGGTCATCAACCAGATTACCACGCCGCTGCCGATTGAAACCATCGACAATTTCAGCGATTAAGGAGGTGACGAGCTATGCAAGTTACGATACCGGTTACGCTGGATGTGGGGTGCGGCACGGTGCGGCAGCGGATCGTTGCGCATCAGTTTGACAACGAAACGCGAATCCTGGCTGTGACGCTGACAAACGGCGGCATGCGGATGACGATTCCCAAGACGGTCACGGCGGTATTGTCCTGCAAAAAGCCGGATAACACCTATACCCAGACCATCGGCACGGTTTTAGAAGATGGCGGCGCGGCGTTTACCCTGTCCGGCAACACGCTGGCGGTTCCCGGTACGGTTCGCGCCGAGGTGCAGATCAGAGACGGCGACAAGCTGCTGACCAGCGCGGAGTTTGAAATCCGGGTGCCGCCGCAGGTGGTCGAGGATGGGCTGATCGAATCCTCCGATCAGTCGGACGTGCTGGGGCGGTTGATTGAAGAGACCGGCGAGGCCATTGCGGATTTAAACCGTCGTGTTGAAAGCGGCGAATTTAAAGGCGAAAAAGGCGACAAGGGCGATGTGCAGTTTGCAACCTTTGAGATTAACCCGTTCAGCGGCAATCTCTTGATGCACACCACGCCGAATGTCACGGTACAGTTTCGGATTAAAAATCAATATTTGGAGGTGGAAATTTAATGGCAACGACAATTTTGGGAAAGGTCGGTATCTCCCCGAAAGGGGACTATGACGAAACTTCGTCCTACGAGGTGTTGGATGCCGTACGCTTTGGCGGCAGCAGCTACCTGTGTCTTATGCCATGCACCGGCATACCGGTGACCGATAAGGCGTATTGGATGTGCCTTGCGGAAAAGGGCGACACCGGCGCCAAGGGCGAAAAGGGGGAAAAAGGCGCACAGGGCGAGACCGGCGCGCCGGGCAAGGATGGACAGGACGGCGATAACGGCATCACGCCGCACATCGGAGAAAATGGAAACTGGTATCTTGGAGAGACTGATACGCAAAAGCCAAGCCGCGGCGCAAAGGGCGATCGGGGAGAAAAAGGGGATCGTGGAATCCAGGGCGAACAGGGAATCCAGGGCGCAAAAGGGGAACAAGGCGAGCAGGGAATCCAGGGCGTAAAAGGAGACAAGGGCGAACAGGGAATCCAGGGCGTAAAAGGAGACAAGGGCGAAAAGGGGGACAAAGGAGAACCCGGCGCAGACGGCCTGGATATCTTCACCGTCCAAAACGGTATCACGGGCAGCAGCCTTGTTTTGACCGACCACACCG
>URTH01000010.1 GCA_900550775.1 uncultured Eubacteriales bacterium
AGTCTCCGAGATCGGGAACAATCTCCGGAAAAAACCGCTCGGAAATTGTCACATTGATGGTATCATAATTTTCGCTGAGTCTTGGAATCCGCACCCGAAATAAATAAAATTTTTCTCCGTATATCACATGGGAGAAAACCGGCTTTTGACAAACCTCGCCGACAATTTCGACCTTATTGTTTTCAAAATAAGTATTTTCCACATCATTCACTCCTGTCAAGGTTTACGTTTGAGGATAATCGTTCTATAAAGTATATTCAAAAACGGAGGAATTAGAACTTTAAATACGCAAATGTCTCAACAGAAACGCCGCATAACAGCAGCAGTGTAACCGCGGCAAGATACGGATATAAATCATCGGGCTTCTCACGCCATTTTACCTTGAATTCCTGCGGGGCAATCTCCTTTCCGCAAAGCGAAAAAATACCGCGCTGCAAGCAGTACGTGAATCCGTCGTCAAGGATGCTGGAGGCCGTAATGGTCGAGCGCGTGGATAGTCCGCAGGTTACGGTACAATATCCGTCATAGCTTTTGATTGCGGCAGGAACGCTTGCATCACTGTTTAAAATTAGAGTATTTCCTATTTGAATCATGCCAATCACCGTAACTATTTTATCCCATTTATGGTATCGCTATTCTGCATTGCATCATTTTGTATGAATGAAACATTTTTTGCATATATATACATGGAACATAAAGGGGGTTGTATCTATGAGAATTTGGATTATCCGCAAAAAAAGTATATGGATCGGCGTGGTGGCTCTGATCGCCTTGCTTTCTTTTTTATGGATGGGACAGAACCGCGCCGTAACCGTTTCCAAAACACAGCGGGATTTGCCGATTTACTGTGTTGACAAGGGCGATGAAAAGGTGATTTCGATTAGTTTTGATGCAGCTTGGGGCAACGAAGATACGCAGCAGCTCATTGATATTATGGATCGATATGGGGTAAAGGCCACCTTTTTTGTCGTGGGGGACTGGGTTGACAACTTTCCGGAGTCGGTAAAAGCGCTTTCCGATGCCGGACATGAGGTCATGAACCATTCCAATACCCATCCGCACATGACGCAAATCTCGAAAGAGAAGATGAAGGAAGAGGTCAATGCGTGCAGTGACAAAATAGAAAAGGTGACCGGCAAACGCCCCACTCTGCTGCGTGCGCCCTACGGTGATTATAACAATGATGTTGTTCAGGCAGTCCGCGAATGTGGGTGCTATACCATTCAATGGGATGTTGACAGCTTAGACTGGAAGGATCTGTCAGCCGGCGAGATTACCAAGCGTGTACTTAATAAGGTGAAGCCCGGATCTATCGTGCTGTTCCATAATGCGGCGTTGCATACACCGGAGGCGCTGCCCGGAATTTTGGAAAAACTACAGAGCGAGGGATATCGGTTTGTACCGATTTCCGAACTGATTTATACCGAGAATGCTACGATCGACCAGGCCGGTTGTCAGCACCAAAATCAAAATCAGTCCGATTCTGTATCGCAAGAGGAAAAAACAGAATAAAAAAATACGTGACATCCTTTTTTCTTTGTGCTATAATGTATTTAATTGTGTCAAACAATGCATATAAAACGTTGAATAGCAGGGCTGATTGCAGTTTTACGGCCCGAAAGTAAAGGAAAAAGGTACTATGCGTTTAAAAAGTATTGAAATGCAGGGATTTAAATCTTTTGCAGACAAGATTTATCTGGATTTTAATCCCGGAATTACCGCGATTGTGGGTCCGAACGGATCAGGCAAAAGCAATATTTCCGATGCGATCCGCTGGGTTATGGGTGAGCAAAGCGTCAAATCTCTGCGCGGCAGTAAGATGGAGGATGTCATTTTTGCCGGAACCGAGGCAAGAAAGGCGCTGGGCTTTGCGGAAGTGACCCTGGTTTTGGATAATTCTGACGGATTTTTCTCTCTGGACTTTCCGGAAATCACGGTTACGCGCCGCGTCTATCGCAGCGGTGAGGGAGAATATTATATCAATAAGACGTTATGCCGCCTTAAGGATATTCATGAGTTGTTTATGGATACCGGCCTTGGCAGAGACGGATATTCCATCATCGGTCAGGGTAAGATTGACAGCGTGCTGAGTACAAAGTCGGAGGATCGCCGTCAAATATTTGAGGAAGCGGCAGGAATCTCGAAGTATAAGTATCGTAAAATTGAGGCAGAACGCAAGCTTTTGCAAACCAGCGATAATCTGACCCGTGTAGAGGATATTTTGACGGAGCTTGGCGGACAGCTGGGACCCTTGGAGCGACAGTCCGAAAAAGCCAGACGTTATCTGCTGCTGCGCGATGAAATGCGTGGGCTGGATATCACGGTTTCGGTCATCAATGCCGAAAAAGCAAAGGCCGCATTGAAGGAGCTGAACAGTAACATTGCCCTGCTTGCGGAGCAGATTGCCGGGATGAAAGCGGAACTGACGGACAGCGAGACAGAGATTGGCAAAATGTATGATGCGTTGAAGGAGTATGACGCGCAGACAGAAAGCTATCGGGAATCGGATCAGAAAACCGTCTCTTTGATTCATGAACAAAAAAACCGCATCAGCCTTCTTACCAACGATATGGAACACAACAGCCAGGACATCACACGGCTGGAGGAGGAAATCGCGGCAGGAAAGGAAGAGGCAAACCGGTTAGACAACCTGCTCATAGAGCATAAGGAGACGCTGGACGCGCTGAATACCAAAAACCTCGGAACCGGCAAGAGCCTGGATGCCCTCACGGAGGAATCAAAAAAGACAGACCGTGACGCCAGTGAAAAAAACAGCGTGTTGGAATCCATGAAGGCGGAGGTGGTAGAGCTTACCGCAAAAATCAATGCGCTGCACGCCGGAATTGAAAACTTACACGTGCTGACGGAAAACTTTTCTCAGCGTAAAACTGCGATTGAGAAAGAACGCTCCGGCAGGGCAAAGGACAAAAACGAATACCTCTCGGAATACGAAGAAAATCTAAGAAATCATGATGCAAGTGTTTTACAAATGGAACGCTGCAAGCAAACTGCCGAAAAGCTTGCAGAGGAGATCAGCCGCAGCGAGGCAGCGCTGAAAAAATTAGAAGATGCAAAAAACCAGGGACTTTTGCGCCTTGGCCAGCAAAAATCGCGCCGATCAATGCTGATGGATATGGAGCGGGAATATGAGGGATACGCAAAGGGTGTCCGCGGTGTAATGACCGCTTACCAAAAAGGTGCGATCCCAAACGCGACGATATACGGCCCCCTGGCGCAGCTGATTAAAACAGAGCAGGCCTATATTACCGCGATTGAGACCGCCCTGGGCGCGGCAAATCAGAACATTGTCACAAAGTCGGAGGAGGATGCAAAGGCTGCAATTTCATACTTAAAGTCCCGGCATTTGGGACGTGCAACCTTTCTTCCCATTTCCGCAATGAAGCCAAAGCATTTTACGGATTCTGCCGCAAAGAATGCGCCCGGCTTTGTTGCGGTTGCCGCCGATCTGGTACAGTGCGATCACGCATACCGCGACATCGTCAGCTATTTTTTGGGAAATACCGTGATCTGCGAGAAGATGGAGGATGCGATCGCGATGGCGCGAAAATCGGGACACCGGTTTCGCATTGTCACCCTTGACGGTGATGTAATCCAGGCCGGCGGCGCCATGACCGGCGGCAGTGCCTTAAAAACGACCGGCTCTCTTTCCCGTACCGGTGAAATCGAGTCCTTAAACGACGCGATTTTAAAGGGAGAAAAAGCGGTAAAAGAATATGAGAACGAGCATCAAAAACTCATGGAAAAGCAAAGGACATTACAGCAGGCAATCCGGGAAAATACCGAAAAAACCCAGGCGCTGCAGGGCGAATTGATCCGATTAAAGTCCAATCTTTCCCACAATAAGAGCCTTTTGGACGGCTTGGAGGCCGGTGAAAAGCAGCTAAATACGGAGTTTGAGAGCATCGTAAATCGGCTTTCGGATATTCAGGACGATAAGCTGGCAAAGGAAAAGGAAATTGCAGCCTGCACTGCCCGGTGCGGAGAACTGGAAAAGCAAATCGCCTTTGTGCAAAAAGAATATTCGGAGTTATCCGGAAAGAATGAGCAGTTGGTATCAAAGCTGACGGAGCTGAACCTTTCCCGTAACACCATCCAAAAGGATATGGAGATGCAGAACGATCGCATCTCAAGATTAACCACAGAAAAATCACAGGTATTGCTGGCGGTTACCGCAAAAAGCGAGGGGATCTTACAGATTCGGGAACGCAATCATGCCATGCAGACGGAAATCGAGGCGCTTGGCGCTGATACCGCAGCCAAAGAGAAACTGCTTTCTGACTACCGTCAAAAGCTGGATTTACTGAGTAATGAGCGTACCCAAAAAGAAGAGACAATCCGAATCAGGCAGCAGGCGCTCAAGGAATCTCAGGAGCAGATTTTCGGGCTGACACAGCAGCAGGAGCGGATGGAGAACCGCGCGGAACGCTACGAAAACGAGATCGAGGGTATCGTAACCCGTCTGCTGGAGGAATACGAGCTGCCTTACAGCGAGGCGGCTGCGATGAAGGCGGCGGATGATTTTGATTATTCCACTGCATCGGCGCGGATCAAGACGCTGAAGGAGCAAATCCGCGCACTCGGAAATATCAATATTGACGCGATTGAAGAATATAAAGATGTAAAAGAACGCTTTGACTTTCTGACGGAGCAAACCAAGGATTTGGAAAAGGCAAAGAAGGAATTGGAGCGTGTGATTGATGAAATGCTGACAATCATGCAAAAACGCTTTGCAGAGCAGTTTCAAATCATCAATCGGAACTTTAACCGCGTTTTTGCCGCCTTGTTCGGCGGCGGCCGTGCAAATCTTACCATGACAGATCCGGAAAATATTTTAGAGAGCGGCATCGAGATCGAGGCGCAGCCACCGGGAAAGAAGCTGCAAAGTCTGACCTTGCTCTCCGGCGGCGAGCGCGCGTTTACGGCCATTGCACTGCTCTTTGCCATCTTGGATGTACGGCCGACACCGTTTTGCATCCTGGACGAGATTGAGGCCGCGCTCGATGATGTAAATGTGTATCGGTATGCGGATTATCTGTCGCATTACAGCGATAAGACGCAGTTTATTGTTGTCACGCACCGGCGCGGCACCATGGAGGCGGCGAATATCCTCTACGGAGTCACCATGCAGGAGCGCGGTATATCCAAACTATTATCACTCAATATCGATGATATACAACAGGAAAAGGAGTCATAAAATTATATGGGATTGTTTCATAAAATCAAAGAAAGCTTAACCAAAACAAGGGATTCGATCAATGAAAAGTTTGAATCCGTCATTAAGACCTTTAAAACGGTGGACGAGGAACTTTTTGAAGAATTGGAGGAGGCGTTGATTACCGCAGATCTTGGGGTCAATACCTCCATGGACATCATTGAACGCCTGCGCACCGCGGCATCGGAAAAGCATATTGTGGACAGTGCGGATTTAAAGCAGGAACTAAAACAAATACTGACCGAAATTTTAATGGACGGCGCTGACAACAAGATGAATGTTTACGGCCTGCCGGCCGTGGTAATGGTGATCGGTGTCAACGGCGTCGGTAAAACCACCTCAATCGGGAAGATTGCCAATATGTATAAGCAGCAGGGGAAGGAAGTCGTCATTGCCGCGGCCGATACCTTTCGGGCAGCCGCCATTGAACAGCTGGAGGTCTGGGCAGACCGTGCCGGCGTGCGTCTGATTAAACAGCAGGAGGGCGCTGATCCGGCAGCGGTCATTTATGACGCCATTGGCGCCTGTAAGGGAAAATATGTTGATGTATTGCTATGCGACACCGCGGGACGGCTGCATAACAAAAAAAATCTTATGGAAGAGCTGAAAAAGATTTACCGAATCTTAGACCGCGAGCTTCCGGGCGGCGGAAAAGAAATATTGCTGGTTTTGGATGCCACAACCGGTCAGAATGCCGTACAGCAGGCGAAAGAGTTTAAAGAGGCTGCCGACATTACCGGCATTGTCTTAACCAAACTGGACGGAACCGCGAAAGGCGGCATTGTCTTTGCAATCAAAAATGAATATGATATTCCGGTAAAGCTGGTTGGTCTCGGCGAGGGAATTGACGATATTGCTCCGTTTGATGCAAAGGAATTTGTGGACGGAATCCTTGATACCGATGATGCGGAGGAAACCGATACGGCGAACGCCATCGAATAGCCATTTTTATTGATAAAATCTGTTTTCAATCTTTTAAAAATCCTGATCCGAATTTTCGGGTCAGGATTTTTTGGAAAAATAATGCAAATTGATTGACAAATTCCAAAATATGGATTATAATATTTTATAGAATGATGTCGAAAAAGAATGAAAAAACGGTAAAAGTTCGCCGTTTTAAAGAAAATGTAAAAATTTACCAACTTTTTCTTTAAAATCTATTGACAAATATTGGAAATTTAGTTTATAATCTAGGTATTCGTGGTACAAAATTTTGAAACAAACAAAGGAGTGCGTAAAAATGCAGGAAAATGGGAAGTCAAAAATCAGAGTTGTAATTGCAGACGATAATCGCGAATATGTTGAGGTGCTTTGTAATTTTCTGAAACAAAAACCGCAGATTGAAATTGTGGGTTATGCATATGACGGCCTTGAGGCAATTAACCAGATCAGGATGACGAGTCCCGATGTTTTGATTCTGGATATGGTGATGCCGAATTTAGACGGCTTCGGCGTGCTGGAGCGTTTGAAGAATGTCCGTTTAAACAAGGTGCCGAAGGTTTTGGTAGTCAGTGCAGTATTAAACGACAGCATCGCGGCAAAAACCATTGCGCTCGGCGCAAAATATTTTATGCTAAAGCCGGTGGATTTTGACACGCTGATTGCGCGGATTGAGATGTTCGTAAAAGAGGAAGAGCCGCGCATCAAGGAATTCCGCCCGGAGTTAAAAGCGCCGTCCAAAAAGGATTTTGAGGACATTGAAACCATGGTGACGGAGATCATTCACGAAATCGGGATTCCGGCACATATTAAGGGATATCAATATCTCAGACACGCGATCATGATGGTGGTAAAGGATCTTGATATTATCAATTCCATTACCAAAGAGCTTTATCCGACCGTTGCCAAGGATTTTAACACAACGCCAAGCAGAGTGGAACGTGCCATTCGTCATGCGATTGAAGTTGCCTGGGATCGCGGTGATACCGAGGTGTTAAATTCCTTCTTCGGATATACCATCGCAAACTCCAAAGGAAAACCGACCAATTCCGAATTTATTGCTATGATTGCGGATCGCCTGCGTCTGCAAATCAAAAACGCATCCTGAATAAAGGCTTAAAAAACCGAAAGCGCCATCCTTCTTGTAAAAGAGGACGGCGCTTTTTTGATGCGGGTCAAAGTGTGGCGTCACGGTGCTTTCAGCTCTTTATTGAAACTGCTGACCGAGATATATTTTTTCCGGAATTGTTTGGGTGAAATCTTTTTCAGCTCCTTAAACTGCTGAATAAAATAGCTACTGCTGGTAAAGCCGGTCTGCATCGCAATATCAGTGATACTGAGATCCGAGTTCACCAAGAGAATCTCTGATTTAGCGATGCGGGTATAGTTTAAATATTCCCGAAAATTCTGATGTGTGACCTGTTTAAACATCCTGGAAAAATAGCTGTAACTCATATGACATAAGTTTGCCATCTGTGCGGCGGTAATGTTTTGGTCATAGCATCGGTCCACATAGTCAAAAACGGCCTTAAACTGCTTCCAAAGGTTTTGATTTTCGTTTTCGGGGAGGGTAATCCCCATACGGTTCCAGTAACGCAGCACCCACAAAAAAATGCGGCATATGTTGGTGCGCAGCGCAAAGTCATAGCAATAGGGGCGATTGCAGTAGTCATCCAAAAGCTCCGTAAAGATGTCGGGCAGAAAAGTGCCGGCAATCTCATTTGCGCGGAACACTTTTTGCGGCGTTGCCTCATTTAAGGTAAACGGAAGCATATATTTTAATTCTAACGAATTTTGATAGACCGCGTATAATAACTCCGGCTCAAAGCGTACCACGGTGTAATCGCTCATTTCCTTTGATACGGCGCGAATCTGATGCACCTCTCTGGAGTTGATTAAAACCATATCTCCCGGCCCGAAAACATAGGGCTTCCAGCTCAGCATGATTTCGTGCGTTCCGGAGTGGCAATACAAAATCTCAATATACTCATGTGCGTGCGGCGAGGCACAGATGATAGGCCCCGGCAAAATATTTTTATGGACAATAATGTGGCATTCCTCGCCGTTGACTATGTTTTTCGGTTCTTCATACCAGTTTTCCATTTTATCACCGCCAATCGGTTCGTTCTTGGTTTTCATACTACACGAATTCATTTTTAAAGTCAATAAGATTTTTAAAAAATAATGAAAGAAGGACAAAAAAATGATATTTTTCTGCAAATTCATGATAGTATCTTAAATGACGATGTGCTATAATCAAGGCAAGATAGAAACCCGAATCAAATTACAATGAAAGCGAGGAAAAAACAATGAAGCTTGGTGTTATGAACCCGGTACTGAGTGAGTATTCTTTTGACGAAGCGCTTGATTACCTTGAAAGCCTTGGAGTGCAGACGATCGAGATCGGCGCAGGCGGTTTTCCCGGCAATTGTCATTTAAAGCCGGAGGAGCTGCTGAGTCGTGCAGAAAACGTAGAACAGTATAAGAAAAAATTGGCGGATCATAAGATTGAAATTTCGGCAATCAGCTGTCACGGCAATCCTCTGCATCCGCAAAAGGACATCGCAAAAAGCTTTCACGATCAATTTAAAAATGCCATTTTGGCCGCAGAGGCCTTAGAGGTTGATACCATAGTCGGATTTTCCGGCTGCCCCGGCGACTGTGAGACATCGAAATATCCGAACTGGGTTACCTGCGCGTGGCCGGAGGATTTTCCCAAGATTTTAAAATGGCAGTGGGAGGAAAAGGTTGTTCCCTATTGGAAGGAGATGGCCGACTTTGCCGCAGCGCATCATATCAAGCATATCGCGTTTGAGATGCATCCCGGTTTTGTGGTTTATAATCCTGAGACCTGTCTGCGCCTCAGAGAGCAGGTCGGCGAAATCATCGGTGCAAACTTTGATCCGAGCCACTTGTTCTGGCAAGGGATTGACCCGGTTGCAGCGATCCGCGCATTGAAGGGCGCAATTTATCACTTCCATGCAAAAGATACCAGAATCGATGAGGAAATCTGCAAGGTGAACGGTGTTCTCGATACCAAGTCTTTGGGCGATATTCCGCACCGCTCCTGGTGTTTCCGCACGGTTGGCTACGGTCACGATAAAAAGACCTGGAATGATATCATCAGTATGCTGAAAATGACCGGCTACGACGGCGCAATCAGCATTGAGCACGAGGACGGCTTGATGTCCCCGAAAGAAGGCCTTGAAAAAGCAGTTGCCTTTTTGAAAGAAGTTTTAATCTACGAAAATGCAGGGGAAATGTGGTGGGTATAATGAAACAATATACAGCAGCAATCATTGGTTACGGCGGTATGGCCGGCCATCATGAAAAGGTGATGCGTGTCGATTATGACCGCATGAAACTGAAAGGAATTTTTGATTTAGATCAGCGCAGATGCGATGTTGCAAAAGAGCAGGGATATTACGTTTATTCTTCCAAGGAAGAGGTGTTTTCCGATCCCGATGTCGATGTTGTGATCATCGCAACCACCAATGACGCCCATAAGGAGCTTGCCATTGAGTCGCTCCGCGCAGGGAAGCATACCATTTGTGAAAAGCCGGTTACCATCACCTCGGCTGACCTGGAAGAGATCATTGCGGTCAGCAAGGAATGCGATGCCGTATTTACCGTGGATCAGAACCGCAGAGTCAACCGTGACTTTGTCCTGATGCGCCGTCAGGTGGAATCCGGGATCATCGGCAAGCCCTATGTGATAGAGTCCCGCGTTGAGGGCTCGCGCGGTATGCCGACCGGCTGGCGTACCATCAAACGCCTCGGCGGCGGTATGATGCTGGACTGGGGTGTACATTTGATCGACCAGATGATGTATATGATTCCCGAAAAGGTAACCAACGTCTTTTGTAAGATGTACAGCATCGAATACCCGGAGGTTGATGATAACTTCCGCCTGACGATGACCTTTGAAAGCGGTCTGACTGCACATATTGAGGTTTCGACCAACAACTACATCACGCATCCCAGATGGTACGTGCTGGGCGAGACAGGCACCCTTGTCATTGACGATTGGAACTGCACGGGAAGAATCGTCCGCTGCATCGATAAGGAGAACGTGTGGGACGAGGAAATTGTTTATACCAAGGCAGGACCGACCAAGACGATGGCGCCCAGAAACCCGAACTCCACAGAGACCATCGAGCTGTCCGAACCGACCGATGTCGTGGACAATCTGACCGTTGTTTATAACCAGCTGCTTGACTGTGTTGAGGGCAAGGCAGAGTTAACCATCAAGCCGGAACAGGCACTTCGTGTCATGAAAGTCATGGAAGCCGCCTTTTTGTCTCACGAAAATGCAGAAGCAATTAAAACAAACATTTAGTACGCCGAAAAAGCCGTCTGCAAAGAATGCAGGCGGCTTTTGTTTTGGATATAATTTTCTGACAATTTATAATATTCTGCCAAACAAAATTTTTGAAATACTTTAAAAAGTTGAAACAAACCCTTGACAATACAGAAAAACATTGTTATAATACCAAACATGCGGGTGTGGCGGAATTGGCAGACGCGCTAGATTTAGGTTCTAGTGGCAAAACCGTGCAGGTTCAAGTCCTGTCACCCGCACCATATCGGAGCAGGCACCCGCGCTTGCTCTGATTTTTCATTTCAATGCAAAAGCAGTATTGCTTTCTGAAACAGAGAGGAGTGTCCCCATGTCAAAAGAATATTTTAACCAAAGAGTTCAATTTGTCAAAGAGAACCATCGTAAGGTGACCGGCCGAGTCAACGAAAAAAAGTCGAGTATCAACGGTATTTTTCACCGTTATACGTACCCTGCACTGATGAGAGAGGACATTCCTTTAAATTGGAGATTTGACTTCTCTTACGAGAGAAACCCCTTGTTCTTAGAGCGCATCCGCGTCAATGCGATTATGAACGCCGGTGCGATCTATCTGAACGGGAAATACATATTGGTTGCAAGGGTTGAGGGCAATGACAGAAAATCGTTTTTTGCCGTTGCGGAAAGCGATAACGGCGTAGACGGATTCCGTTTCCGCGAAAAGCCGATCGTGCTGCCGCAGGTAAAAGAGATGGATACCAACGTTTACGACATGCGCCTGACGCAGCATGAGGACGGTTGGATTTACGGTCTTTTCTGCAGCGAGAGAAAGGACACTTCGGTTGACGATACCTCATCGGCCGTTGCAAAGTGCGGTATTGTCAGAACCAAAGACCTGGATACCTGGGAAAGAATGCCGGATCTGGTTTCTCCGAACCAGCAGAGAAACGTTACCCTGCACCCGGAATTTGTAGACGGAAAGTACCTGCTCTACACCAGACCGTCTGACGGATTTATCGATGTCGGCAGCGGCGGCGGAATCGGTGTTGCACTGGTTGACAGTATGGAGCATGCCGAAATTACGGAAGAAAAAATCATTGATAAGCGCATCTATCATACCATCAAAGAGGTAAAGAACGGCGAGGGCGCGACCCCCATCAAGACAAAGGACGGCTGGCTGCATATTGCGCACGGCGTTCGGAATCATGCAACCGGTCTGCGCTATGTTCTGTACTGCTTTATGACCGCGCTGGATGATCCGACCAAAGTGATCTACGCACCGGGCGGCTACTTTATCGCGCCGAAGGGATCCGAGAGAGACGGCGATGTGTCCGGCTGTATCTTCAGCAATGGCGCAATCGCGGACGACGACGGCAATCTTTTTGTGTATTATGCGTCCAGCGATACCAGATTGCAGGTTGCCTCGACCACGATTGAAGCCATGGTTGACTACTGCAAAAACACGCCGGAGGATGGCTATAACACACACGCCAGCGTTGCGGAAATTTGCAAACTGATTGACGCAAACAAGGGCTTTTATCAGGAATAAGGAGAAGAAGATGCTACGGGTAAAAGATACAAAAACAGAAATTGTCATTAACGATTTTGAGACCAAAGAAATTATGTATGCCTTTCATGATATCGACGGTACGCACTCTTTGATTCGTGAATGGCCGCCGGTGATGAGCATTTGTCTCTACGATGTCATTGTCAACGGACTGCCCGACGATTTTGACAGTAAAGAAAATGAAAAACGTCTGATTGACCTTGCAGGACAAGCCCCCCACCCGGAGACCGATAAGTTTTGCGTTGAATCGGCCGGGCTTTCGGCGCTGACCCAGATGGAATGGGCCATCCGCCGCGCCGTACAGGAGGGAACCGTCCGCGTAGACTGCGATCAAAATACCAATACCGCGATCATCGACAGAATCTGGAAGGGCGAAGAATATTTTGACGATCTTCCCGAAACAGAGGCGATGCAGCAGATGCTGTCTGCACAGACACCGCGGCTGTTTAAGCTTTATGAGGCGGTTTTAAACGGGTATTGCCGGGATAAAAACCTTGCAATCGCCAAAGAGGATCCGAAAAAATTTCAGGTGCCCGGATCAATGGAGTTGATGCACTACTTAAAGGATCACGGTGTGAAAAATTATTTTGTGACCGGTGCAGTCGTTGAAAAAGGCATGGGCATGTACGAAGAGGTAGAAACGCTCGGCTACAAAATCGGCCCCGGTGAAATCATGGAAGAAATCATCGGTTCTACCTGGACAGAAAAGATGCCCAAGGATATGGTAATGAAAAAATTGCTGAAGGAGCTTGGCGTTGACGGAAAAAACGTGATGGTTGTCGGCGACGGCCGTGCAGAAATTGCTGCCGGGGCTGAAATGGGAAGTCTGGTAATCAGCCGTCTGCCCGAAGATGCCGCCTACCAGCGTGAGCTTCATAAAGAACTCGGCAGCAACATTATCGTATCGGATTATCTGGATCAGAGACTTTACGATATGTTTGAATAACAAAAAACCGCCTTGTGTCCTTTGACGCGCAAGGCGGTTTTTGATGTCTCGGTTTTGATTTTGAAAGCGGAGGTCTTGCGGAAGTTTTATTTTTTTATGATTTTGCACTTGGTACTTGAAATTTGTAAAAATTTGTGATATACTGCACCGTGACAAGGGAGCTTGCGAAAAGCAGGCTGAGAAAGAGCTGTGTTGCTCTGACCTTTTAACTTGATTTGGGTAATGCCAACGTAAGGAGCGTCAAACAGTTTGTAATATTGCTGCGGATATGCCTTATTTTGGTGTATCCGCATTTTTATTTCTAAGGAGGAAAAAGGATATGTTAGGAGCATGTATCGAAAATGTCAGAAAGACGGTGCCGCTGGTGCACAATATTACAAACTATGTAACCGTAAACGATGTCGCCAATGTCATTCTTGCCTGCGGCGGCAGTCCGATTATGTCCGATGAACCGGACGATGTAGAGGATATCACCGCCATCTGCGGCGGACTGAATATCAATATCGGAACACTCCACCGGCAGAGTATTGAGGGAATGCGCCGTGCCGGCCAAAAAGCGGCAGAGCTTGCGCACCCGATTTTGCTTGATCCGGTCGGCGCCGGTGCCTCCGCGCTGCGCACCAATACGGCCATTGAAATCATGGAGAATTGCAAGCCGACCGTTATCCGCGGAAATATTTCGGAAATAAAAACACTTGCGCTCGGCAGCGGTACCACAAACGGCGTGGATGCCGATGTTGCCGATGCGGTAACGGAGAAAAACCTGGAATCTTCGATAAAATTCGTAAAGGATTTTGCCAAAAAAACGAACGCGGTTATCGCCGTAACCGGTGCGATTGATTTGGTATCGGACGGAGAACAATGTGCGATAATCCGAAACGGCCGTGCCGAAATGGGCAAGATTACCGGGACAGGCTGTCAGCTTTCCGGTACGACAACGGCGTTTGCAGTGGCAAACCAAGACTGCATTTTTACTGCCGTTACAGCTGCAGTATGTGCCATGGGGCTTGCCGGAGAGATCGCGTATTCTATGATGCAGAAAGGTGACGGAAACGCAACATACCGCAACCGCATCATTGATGCGATTTATAACATGGACAAGGAAACGCTGGACAAAGGAGCAAAATATGAAATCAGATAGTTTATTGCTTTATGCGGTGACCGACCGCAGATGGCTTCACGGAAAAACACTGACAGAGGCCGTCAGAGAAAGTCTGGACGGCGGTGTGACATTCGTTCAGATCAGAGAGAAAAATCTGGATGACGAAACATTTACGAAGGAGGCGCTGCAGCTGCAAGCGCTTTGCCGTGCGTATCACGTTCCGTTTGTTGTAAACGACAATGTGGATATTGCACGCAAAATCAACGCTGACGGCGTGCATGTGGGACAGAGCGATATGGAGGCACTTGATGTGCGAAAACGTCTGGGTGATGACAAAATCATAGGCGTTTCCGCACAAACCGTTGCGCAGGCGATCCGTGCCGAAAAACACGGTGCGGATTATCTCGGTGTTGGTGCGGTTTTTCCGACCGGGTCAAAGGGTGACGCGGAGAATGTAAGCTTTGATACGCTAAAGGCAATTTGTGACGCGGTTTCGATCCCGGTCATTGCAATCGGCGGTATTACGGAGAAAAACGCCGAAAAGCTGCAAGGAAGCGGGATATGCGGCGTAGCCGTTATCAGCGCCATTTACGCGAAAGAGAATATCAAACAGGCGGCGGAAAAGATGCTGTGTGCCGCAAAATACGCGGTAAAAAAGTGATGTTACATACTGCGGCAATTTGAATCAGATATTGACGGGAGGAATTTTGAGATGAAGATGAAAACAGCGCTCACCATTGCCGGAAGCGATTCCAGCGGAGGCGCCGGTATCCAGGCCGATATTAAAACCATGCTTGCAAACGGCGTTTTTGCCACATCTGCAATCACGGCAATGACGGCACAAAACACACTTGGCGTGACTGCAATTATGAATGCGACCGAAGAATTTCTCGCGCAGGAAATCGATTGTGTGTTTAGCGATATACGCCCGGATTCGGTAAAAATCGGTATGGTCTCCGAAAGCGGACTGATCCGTGTGATTGCAGAAAAACTAAAAGAATACCGGGCTGAAAATATTGTTGTCGATCCCGTGATGGTGGCGACAAGCGGCGCAAGGCTGCTGAACGAAAATGCAATCGGCACTTTAAAAGAAGAACTTTTTCCGCTTGCCGATATTCTCACGCCAAACATCCCGGAGGCGGAGGAGCTTACCGGCATGAAGATTGCGTCGCCGGAGGATATGATTACTGCGGCAAAACGGATTTCCGATACGTATCACTGTGCCGTATTATGCAAGGGCGGACACGATCTCAATGACGCAAATGATTTGTTATACAGTGACGGCGGATCTCAATGGTTTATGGGAAAGCGAATCCAAAATCCAAATACGCACGGAACGGGCTGCACGCTGTCGTCCGCGATTGCCGCAAATCTTGCCAAAGGATTTAGCATGGAAGAATCGGTAAAACGTGCCAAGGACTATATCTCCGGGGCGCTTTCGGCAATGCTTGACCTCGGCGAGGGAAAAGGACCGATGCATCACGGATTTGCGATTTGCAATGAATTTACAAAGGAGAAAGGATTATCATGACGGAAAAACGTACTTCACTTTTTGAAAACGGATTGATTTGGTTCGGCGCGGCGGTATCGCTTGCCGAAATATTAACGGGTATCGCATTTGCGCCGCTCGGATTGAAAAACGGCATCGCAGCAATTTTGCTCGGCCATCTGATCGGCTGCGTGCTGCTGTTTCTCGCCGGCATCATCGGCGGCAAATGCAGAAAAAGCGCAATGGAAACGGTCAAAGACAGCTTTGGCCAAAAGGGCGGATTATTTTTTGCGTTCATGAATGTGCTGCAGCTTATCGGTTGGACATCCATCATGATCTATGACGGCGCGCTTGCCGCAAACGGCCTGTTTTCTGTCGGTGCGTGGCTTTGGTGTCTTGTCATCGGCGGTCTGATTGTGCTTTGGATTTGGGTCGGTATTACAAAGCTTGGCAAGCTGAACACTGCAGCTATGGCGGCGTTGTTTGTGCTTACGCTGATTTTGTGCAAAATTATATTTTTGGGGAGCAATCCGATGGTATCTTTGTTTGATACAGAATCGCTTTCGTTCGGCGCGGCGGTTGAGCTTGCTGTTGCAATGCCGCTTTCGTGGCTGCCGCTCATTTCCGATTATACGAGAGAGGCCGAAAAGCCCGTAAAAGCAAGTGCGGTCAGCGCGGTTACCTATGGAATCGTCAGCTGCTGGATGTACGTGATCGGCATGGGGGCGGCGGCATTGACGGGTGAAAGTGACATCGCGCAAATATTGCTGAAAGCCGGGCTTGGCATTTTAGGACTTTTGATTGTCGTTCTTTCAACCGTAACGACAACGTTCATGGACGCGTATTCCGCAGGAATTTCCTCTGAATCCGTATTCTCAAAAATCAAGGGAAAATACGCGGCAATCGCTGTGACAATTCTGGGAACCGCTGCGGCAATGCTTTTCCCGATGGACGATATCACGGGCTTTCTGTACCTGATCGGTTCTGTATTTGCACCGATGATTGCGGTTCAGATTGCCGATTTCTTTCTGCTTCGCCGTGATGCACAAAAACGCGGATTTGATATGCGCAATGTGATCATCTGGATGGTCGGATTTATACTGTACCGCCTTTTGATGCATACGGATCTTCCGCTCGGATATACGCTGCCGGATATGCTGATCACAATGATTCTTTGTGTTGCCGCGGATAAGCTCATCAAAAGTGTTGCTATTTTTTCAAAATTGTGATAAAATAGATCCAGTTTGTTACTTGGAGGATCTATCATGCACAATCGGCAAAAAAATATTCGGAATTTTTCGATTATCGCCCACATTGACCACGGCAAAAGTACCTTGGCGGATCGTCTCTTAGAGGCCACCGGCGCACTGACCCAGCGGGAGATGCAGGCGCAGATTTTAGATAATATGGACTTAGAGAGGGAGCGCGGCATTACCATCAAAGCACGTGCTGTCAAGCTCTTATACCGCGCATCGGACGGGGAAGAATATACTTTAAATTTGATTGACACGCCCGGCCACGTCGATTTTAACTACGAGGTGTCGCGCAGTCTTGCGGCCTGTGAGGGCGCTGTTCTTGTTGTGGACGCGGCGCAGGGCATTGAGGCACAAACCCTTGCCAATACCTACATGGCGCTGGAACATGATTTGGAGCTGGTTCCCGTCATCAACAAAATTGATTTGCCGTCCGCCCGTCCGGAAGAGGTGAAGAAGGAAATCGAGGACGTAATCGGTATCGACGGTGAGAATGCACCGCTGATTTCGGCCAAAAACGGCGTTAATATTCCTGCGGTTTTAGAAAAAATTGTAGAACTCATTCCGCCGCCCGACGGAGATGAGGATGCGCCGCTCAAAGCGCTGATTTTTGACTCCTATTATGACCCCTATAAGGGCGTCATTGTCTATGTCCGCGTGATGGACGGAAAGCTCAGACCGGGAACCCAGATTCGTATGATGGCAACCGATGCGGTGTTTGATGTGGTTGAGACCGGCTATCTTCACCCAAACGGAATGCTGCCGGCGGACGAAATTTCTGCCGGGGAGGTTGGATTTATTGCCGCAAGCATCAAAAATGTGCAGGAGGTTCATGTCGGCGATACCGTCACCACCGTAGAAAACGGCGCAGAAGAACCGCTGCCCGGCTATAAAGAGGTAAAGCCCATGGTTTACTGCGGTATTTACCCGGCCGACGGCGCAAGATACGATGATTTGCGTGAGGCGCTGGAGAAATTGCAGCTCAATGATGCGGCGCTGCGCTTTGATGCCGAGACTTCGGTTGCTTTGGGATTCGGTTTTCGCTGCGGATTTTTGGGGCTTTTGCATATGGAGATTATCCAGGAACGCTTAGAGCGCGAATACAACCTGGATCTGGTAACCACCGCTCCGTCGGTGGAATATAAGGTCATTAAAACGGACGGCGAGGAATTGCTTATCGATAATCCGACCAATCTGCCCAGCCCCTCTGAAATCGACTATATGATGGAGCCGATTGTCAAAGCATCGATCATGACGCCGAAGGAATACGTCGGCAGCATTATGGAGCTTTGCCAGGAGCGCCGCGGCACTTACCTTGATATGACCTATCTGGACGATACACGGGTTTCGCTCAACTATGATTTGCCGCTGAATGAGATCATCTACGACTTTTTTGACGCGCTGAAATCCAGAACGCGCGGCTACGCCTCGTTTGACTATGAATTTGATCGATTTGAAAAGGCGGAGCTGGTCAAGCTGGATATGCTCTTAAACGGCGAGATGGTGGACGCACTCTCCTTTATCGTGCATAAGGATCGCGCCTATACCAGAGGAAGAAAAATGGCAGAAAAGCTGAAAGACGTCATTCCGCGTCAATTGTTTGAGGTGCCGATTCAGGCGGCCATCGGCGGAAAGATTATCGCCCGTGAAACCGTCCGCGCAATGCGCAAGGATGTGCTTGCAAAGTGTTATGGCGGTGACATCAGCCGTAAACGCAAGCTTTTGGAAAAACAGAAAGAGGGTAAGAAACGAATGCGCCAGGTGGGATCTGTTGAGGTTCCGCAGGAAGCATTCATGTCTGTACTCAAATTGGATTAGAGGAAGAAGGGGCTGTAAACTTTGTTTTTACAGCCCCTTTTTACAGGAGGTTATCGTATGCCGCTCGGTATCTACGTACACATACCCTTTTGCAGACAGAAATGTCTGTACTGCGATTTTAATTCCTATGCGAAGAAAGAACGGTGGATGGATCCGTACTGCTGCGCCTTAAAAAAAGAAATCAAAGGCTTTGCTGCCGATCAGACGGTAGACACGGTATATTTTGGAGGCGGCACCCCGACCTGCATCGGTGCCGGGCGGTTAACGGATCTTTTGCATACCGTAAGGGAACACTTTTCGCTTACAAACCGGTGCGAAATTACGGCGGAATGTAATCCGGGCACCATTGATTTTGAGGGGCTTAAAACCCTGTATGATGCCGGTTTTAACCGCTTGAGCCTCGGACTGCAATCGACCGATGATGCCATGCTTAAACGATTGGGCAGGATCCATTGCTATACGGATTTTACCCGATGCTACCGATGGGCACGGGAGGCAGGGTTTCAAAACATTTCCATCGATCTGATGTACGGTTTGCCGAATCAAAGCATGGATCTATGGAAAAAAACACTGGAGGAAGCCGTTTTGCAAAATCCGGAGCATCTGTCCTGTTATGCATTGAAAGTTGAGGAGGGAACCCCGTTTGATTCTCTCCCTTTGCAGCTGCCGGACGATGACACTGTGCGCATGATGTATGACATCTGTGTGGATTTTTTAAATAGTGCCGGGTATAAGCGGTACGAAATTTCCAACTTTGCAAAGCCCGAACGTGAGAGCCGTCATAATCTAAAGTATTGGCAATGCGATGATTTTATCGGGTTTGGTGCCGGTGCATATTCGTGTATCGCAGCCCGGCGGTTTCATAATGTTTCCCCGATCGAAACGTACTGTGAAATGATAGAAAATAAGGGCAGCGCGGCAGAGGGGGCAGCGGAAACGTTATCCCTTTCGGATCAGATGAGCGAATTTTGCTTTTTGGGACTTCGCACGGCAAAGGGAATTTGCGCCGATGAATTTTACCGAAGATTTCACAGACGCATTGAGGATGTATACGGTGATGTGCTTTCTAAAAATTTGAAGCGCGGTACGATCGTTTGTCAAAATCAGCGTTATCGGATCCCGGATTCCTGGATTTATGTCAGCAATGCCATTCTCTCCGATTTTGTATAAATCATGATTTTTTGTATATTTCTCCGGCCATGGGACAAAATACTGATAAAGACTGAAAAAGGAGAAGAATATTATGAAACGTAAAATCACGATGACACTGGCAGCGCTGCTGTGCTGCTTTATGCTGGCAGGCTGCGGCAACGGAGAGACAACCATGGATCAGGGAAGAGACACCGACGGCATCGCTGGAGAGGCGCCGCAGGAGACCGACCGCGCACATAACGCAACCTCCGGAGAGAACGGAGAGGGCGCCCAGGAGTCGGCAGAAAATGTTACCGGCGGCGCGGAAAACGCCATCAATGATGCCAAAAAAGCAACGGAAGATGTTGCGGGCGGCGCAGGACAGGCCGCAAAGGATGTCGTAGACGGTGCGGCAGACGCCGTAAAGGACGCCGCAGACGGAGCTAAAAATGCGGCAGAGGATGTAACCGGCCAGAAAAACAAATAAACAGCGGCACTGCAAAGCCGCTGCCAAGCGGAAAACATGGGCTTTTGAACCCTATGCTTTGTCAATAAAATCGTCGTATGCGAGAAAAGTACGGCGATTTTTTTGATTGAAAATAATTGACGCTTTTGTAAGATTATGTTATAATAAACGAGTGTCTGCATGTCGGTTTTTGGCCTGCAGCGACAGGAAGAACAGAGCAAACCACGATTGATTGGAGGTGACGTGCTTGAAAGAGAAGAAGAGACGTCATACACTAAAGGAAAATTTTGTAAAGGATCGGCGCGGAACAACGATTTTATATCTTGTGCTAACCGTGATTGTATTAGGGGTGCTGATCGCACAGTTTTTTACAGGTAATTATGAAAACTGCTTTACTTGCATTTTAACCCTGATTCTTTTTTTGATTCCGGCGTTTGTTGACCGAACGCTGAAAATCACGCTGCCCCACACCTTTGAGGTCATTATTGTTCTTTTTATTTTTTGCGCGGAAATCCTGGGTGAAATACGTGGGTTTTATCTCAGAATTTCGTGGTGGGATACCATGCTTCATACCTTAAACGGATTTTTGATGGCTGCTGTGGGACTGTCTATGATTGACATCTTTAACCGCAGCGAATATTTTAAATT
>URTH01000011.1 GCA_900550775.1 uncultured Eubacteriales bacterium
GGCAGCTGGTCAATGAAACAAAAGACGCAGCGATTGTGACACGAACGCGGCGCATCGATCAAAAGGGTATCAAAGCTGATGCCGAGCGGCATATAATCCTCATTTTCAATGGTGACGCTGCGATCCGTCAGCACGATCTCCACATTTTCCTGGCATGAGGCATACATAAAATCAAGATAATCGCAGATCGTAATCCCGTTGATGCTCTCGATACAATCGCCGGGGCGCAGTCCTGCCTTTTGGGCAGGACTTTTCGGATCTACTTGTGCAATTCTGACTGCCATAGCCTCTACTTCCTCTTTCTCATAATATACTCAGTATAGCACAGATTCTTGCATGTTACAAGAAAAAAATAAAAAACGGAGCCGCAATGGAGCCGACCCCAAAAAGTCAGACCGAAAGCCGAACAAACGGCAGGCCGTTTTCCGATCGGGCGGCTTTTTCTTTTCCAAGAAGAAAAAAGAGCTATGACGCACGTCACAGCCCTCTCCATCATCCATTTACGCTTCGACCGAGATAACTTCCTTGCCCTTGTAACTTCCGCAAGCCTTGCAGACTCTGTGGGGCAACTTTAATTCGCCGCAGCTTGGGCATGCAACCATGCCCGGCACAGCGAGCTTCCAGTTTGCTCTTCTCTTATCGCGTCTAGCCTTTGATGTTTTTCTCTTTGGAACTGCCATGTTCTCACACCTCTTTCCGTGGTTACTGGAATATGGGGTAACCCCCAAACAAAGTTAAACTTTGCATATTCTACAACAATTGATTCAGGACGTCAAATCTGGGATCCGTCTCTTCGGTATCGCAGTGACAGGAACCAAGGTTCAGGTTCTGTCCGCACATGGGGCAAAGCCCCTTGCAATCCTCGCGGCAAAGCATCTTGCCGGGAAGCGCAAGATACAGCGCCTCATAGACAACCTCGTCAAGATCCAAAACGTCGTTTTTTAAAATTCGGATATCCGAATCACCGTCTGTCTCCTGATAGGGATCCGCCTTTTTCATTCGCTCGTCCACCGTAAAGTCAAGCTGCATGGTATACGGTTCGGCACAACGGTCACAAACCGCCCCGACCTCCGCGGTGCAGGCAGCGTGAAACTCCAAAAGTCCGCTGACGTTGACTACTTCACCTTTTAAAAGCACCGGCTTTAAAATCCGAAACCGATCTCCGCTTTGCGCCGTGACAGCGACCTCGGTGTCGATCTGCATCCGTTTCCCGTCACAGTTTAAGACAGGTAAAAGATTCCATTCCATCTGTTTCTTCCTCTCCGATACCCATCCAAAACAAACAGACGGCAATTATTATACCTAATTACCATCTGTTTGTCAAGAGTTTTTTTACTTTTTCGTGAAAATCTCCGGCTGCGCCGATTATTTTGACGCCAGATAGGTATTGATCTTCTCTACCAGCTCGTCCGCGTCCACACCGTGAACCTGACAAGCCTCTTCAATGCTCTCACCGCTGGCTGACGGACAGCCCAGGCAGTGCATGCCGATTCCGAAGAAGAAATCTGCCGTTCCCGGATCCAGCTTTAACACATCCATAATAATCATATCTTTGGTTACTTTCTGCATAAGAAAACATCCTTTCCGTTTGCTAAATTGCACCCAAGCATAAAATATCCGAATACTTTACACCTAAATATTAGTATACCGCAAAATTCTTAAAAAATCAACCCTTTTCCAAGAAATATTGCAAGAACTTTTCCGTCAAAACTCACGGTTCCAGATGCGGAGCCGATCTTTCGGGGAAAGATACATGCCGTCTCCCTCTTTGACACGGTAATAATCGATAAATTCCGGAAAATTTGATAAAACACGGTTGACCCGTACCTCGTCCGGCGCATGGGTGTCTGTTTTCAGCATACGCTTTTGATAGGTCTTTGTCGCCTTGCTGCGCCAGATTGTCGCGTAGCCGTAAAACAATTCCTCCAGTTTCGGATTTCCGTCTCCGGCCACGTCCAAAATACAGGCCATCGCGGCAATATCCGCCAGGTTCTCACTCAGCGTTGCCTTGCCGTTCACCGTCTCGCCCGGCAATACCTCGATGGCATCATATGCCGCGGCCGTTCTCGCACAAATCTGCGTAAACGCCTCCCGATCCTGCTTTTGCCACCAGTCGCGCATGTTCCCGTTCTCGTCAAACTGAGACCCTATGGCATCAAACGCATGACTGATCTCATGGGCAATCACCGACCCGATTCCGCCCAGATTACGCTCCCGCACCGCCCGTTTTTCGTAAAACGGCGCACGCAGCATCCCGGCAGGAATGGTAATACTGTTGGTGGACGGTTCATACATTGCATTGACCGTCTGCGGCAGCATGGTCCATTTTTTACGGGCGGCATCGCTGACCGGCGTATTCAGATTCTTCGCCGCCTCTTCATAATACCGCTTGCAGTAACGGCTGCGGTACTCAATCAGGTTTCCGCCCTCCGCGATACTGTCAATCTTCAGCTCCGGGTCGGTATACGATTCCGCATTTTCCGGGTATCCGACCCGAATCTGCATCTGCTCCAGCTTGCGCAGCGCAGTCTGTTTACTGCTGCTGCTCATCCAATTATTTTTTTGAATCCGCTTTTGATAGGTCTTTAAAATCTCCCGCGTTAGTTCCTCCACCGCCGCCTTATCCTCGGCCGAGGCGTAGCGCTCGGTGTATAGCTTTGCAAGATCCCAGCCGAGCAAATCCTCCGTCATCTGCACCGCATAGTCCGCAGGATAGGCCTTCGTCTCTGTTTGGTTGAGTGCGTTCTGATAGTCCTGCCACAGGGAAAACGCGTCCGAATTTAAATATAACGCCGCGCCGTCCATCACGCTGGCACGCAGATAATCTTTGAGCAGCGCAAGCTCCTCTTTTCCAAAAATCTCATTCACAACGCCGGCCAGCGGCAGATCGTAAACCACAACGGTTTCAACGCCGTGAAACCCCAGCTTTTCCAAATAGGTCTCAACGTTCAGTTCGGAAAACACCGTGCGGAGCATCTCTGTGTCAAAAACCATATAATTTTTTTGAATCCGGTTATGCTCCTCCAGCGAGAGCGAATTTTCGGCCAATTTTCTGCAAAGCGCCGCGACCTTTTCGGCACGCGATGCGGCATTCTCTTCTCCGTACAGGGAAAACAGCGCCGCAACGTAGGTTTTATATGCCGCGGCGATCCGATCCGCATCCTTGCTTTGGATCAGGTCGGGATTCATGCCGGTATACACCTCTGAAAAGGTCAAAACGTTTTTCGCGGAATCGTAAATATCGCGGCTTACCGAAAGCGGCAAAAATCCGTGAAAACCGGCACGCTCCAAATCCGCCATGACCGCCAAAAGCTCCTTTTGATCCGCGGCCGCATCAATGGCCTTTAAATAAGGCTGTACCGGCTGCAAGCCCAATTTATCACGGTAGACCGTGTTACCGGCCGCCATAAAGACATCCACCAGCTTTTGTTCACTGCTCCCCTTTGCAAACACTTCTCCGTCCCGGACATGCCGCCGATACAGCGAATAGATGATTTCGCCGATTTCTTTCATAATTTTTTGATCGATCGCATAGACATCCGACCAGGCCGAATACCCTTCGGGAATCTGTGTTTCGCTTAGCCACTTTTCGTTGACATATTCATAATAATTGCCGCAGGGGCCGGTCATGCGAGCCGCACGTTCTGTCAAGAGCTCCGCCTGCTGCCAGGTCAGATCATCACCGGCGCCCAAAAAGCCGTTACCGTAGCCGCGCACAACGCCGGCCGCCGCCAGACGGTTGATGTCCGCATCCGCCCACTTTGGCGTATCGACAAAGGTCAGATCCCCCTGCACCGGCAGCGTCCGCCTAAAAAGCATACGGTTTAAAATCACCAGAGCCTCGACACGGCTCATCCGTTCCATGGGGCGAAAGTTCCCGTCCTCATAGCCGGAGACCAAGCCTGCCTCTACCGCCGCCGCGACCTCACGGGCACAGGTGGACGCAATCTTGCCGGCATCATGAAATTGCTTTAAAATCTCCGTATCCGCCTGATCCGTATTCATGTTTGCGGCGTGAACAAAGGCCGCAACCACCTCCTGGCGCAGCGCATAGTCACTCTCTGTCTCAGCATACGATCCATCGCCGACCTCGTAATCCGCGTACGCAAAAGGAGCAAAGACCGGCAAAAGCAAAAGCGCAATGAGCAGTATCGCAGCGCATCGTTTCATCGTGTCTCCACTCCTTTTTTCTGTTAAACCGAAATCCGTCTGACAACGAATTCCGATGTTTTGTCATTCGTTTGCTCAGCCGTTTTTCTTTCTTACGCAGTTGATGGCGCTCACCAACGCGTTAAGTGAAGCCGTGATGATATCGTTGTCCATACCGACGCCCCACACCGCCTTGCCGCTGTCATGCACCAAGCCGATGTATGCGCACGCCTGCGCGGTCGATCCGGTACCGACCGCATGCTCGGTATAACTGTCTATGGTATACCCCTCCGGCAGCACGTCACCGAGCGCCGCATACACCGCGTCCAGGCGGCCGTTGCCGCAGCCCCTTACCGTGCGTTCATTGCCGTCTCGTGTCAGGGTTACATAGGCCGTCATGCCGTTCTTTTGCTCAAAGTGGCATTCCTTCAGCGCAACCGGGTCGGTCAGATTGACATATTCCTTCATAAAGATGTCGCGGATTTCCTCCGGCTGCAGCTCCTTGTGCAGGTGATCGGATACGTTCTTAACCCGATAGCCGAAATACTCCCGCATGTCTTTGGGCAGATGGAATCCAAACCGCTGCTCCATCAGATATCCGATGCCGCCCTTGCCGGACTGGCTGTTGATACGGATCACATCGCCCTCGTATTCCCTTCCGACATCCTTTGGGTCGATCGGCAGGTACGGAACCGTCCAGATCTCCTCATTTCTCTCCTGACGGTAGCGCATTCCCTTGGCGATGGCGTCCTGATGCGAGCCGGAAAATGCCGCAAACACCAGCTTGCCGCTGTACGGATGTCTGGGGCCGACCGACATCCCGGTCAGCCGTTCGTAGGTTTCCACAACCTCCGGCATATTTTCAAAGTGAAGCTTGGGATCCACGCCGTGCATAAACAGATTCATGGCAAGCGTCACGATATCCACATTCCCGGTACGTTCGCCGTTGCCGAACAGCGTTCCCTCAACACGGTCGGCGCCGGCCAGCAGTGCAAGCTCGGTATCCGCAACACCGCAGCCGCGGTCATTGTGCGGATGCAGCGAAATCTCCACCGCGTCCCGATATTTTAAATGATCGTTGATATATTCCACCTGAGAGGCATAAACATGCGGCAGCGACATCTCCACCGTAACCGGCAGATTGATGATCGCCTTTTTCTCCGGCGACGGCTGCCAAACGTCTAAAACGGCGTTGCAGACATCCAGTGCATAGTCCACCTCGGTGCCGGTAAAGCTCTCCGGGCTGTATTCAAACCGAAAGTTCCCCTCGGTCTCCTTTGCCAGGCGGGAAAGCAGCGCTGCACCGTCCACGGCCAGCTGCTTGATTTCCTCCTTCGATTTTCCGAATACCTGCTCACGCTGGGCAACAGAGGTCGAATTATAGACATGCACGATGGCCGACTTTGCGCCGCGCAGCGCCTCAAAGGTCTTTTTGATGATGTGTTCTCTCGCCTGGGTCAAAACCTGAATCTCCACATCGTCGGGGATTAACTGATCCTCAATCAGCTTACGCAAAAACTGGTATTCCGTCTCGGACGCCGCCGGGAAACCCACCTCAATCTCTTTAAAGCCAAGCTTAACCAGATACTTGAAAAACTCTACCTTTTCCTCAAGGCTCATCGGAACAACCAGCGCCTGATTGCCGTCCCGCAAATCCACGCTGCACCATGACGGTGCTTTTTCGATGGCGTCTTTTTGGGCCCATTTCATCTCACAAACCGGGGGCATAAAATAGCCTTTCTTATACTTTTGATAGTTTTTCATTGTCAAACTCCGCCTTTCCCTGTACGTTAATCCGTCCCTGCACGCTCTCGCTTTGCATCACTTTCATACAGTATATTGATAGAATATTAGTATATCACACTCCCCATGATTATGCAAGCTATTTTTCTGCGAAAGTCCTGGGATTTCGCCACATTTCCCCTTGTCCCCGCCGTCTTTTCGCCGCTGTTTTTTTACCTGTCTTATTTTGTCGCACGGGTTGAAAATTTTTTGAAATATTATTGTAAACCAATTGTTACATGCCGCACACCCGGCTTTTGCCGATTTTCCGTTTCCTGTGGATAACTTTTGGAATCAGGTCTTTTCCACTACAAAAACCTGTGGAAAATGTGCGTAACCCTGTGAATAACTTGTAAATTCGCACTTTTTTATGATGGATAAGCTGTGCATTTTATATTTTGGCACCAGTTGTTTTGTTACATTTGTGTTACAATTCGGTTTACATAATATTTATTTTTTCCCCTTGACAAATAATTGTTTTTGGTATATAGACCCTTATTTTGTCGCAGTGCGCGATAGTGCAATCCAAAAAATGCGCCGCACGCACCGCAGAAAAACCTTGCTGCCGCACCGCCTTATTTCTTCTTCGATATTTCTTTCAAAAACACGCTCCGCTTTCTGAAAAAAACGGAAAAGTTTTTCAAAAACTGCATTGACAAAACGTTGAAAAATCCTTATACTGGTGATAGAAAAAAAGATCGTTTGGTTTTTAAGATAAGGAGTGTAAAATATGAAGATTGCTTTGATTAACGAAAACTCGCAGGCGGCAAAAAATGCGCTGATTTGCGAAACGCTGAAATCCGTTGTTGAGCCCATGGGGCATGAGGTTCTCAACTTTGGGATGTACAGTGCGGAGGACGATACGCAGCTGACCTATGTGATGAACGGACTGCTTGCGGCGATTCTGCTGGGCAGCGGCGCGGTGGACTTTGTTGTAACGGGCTGCGGAACCGGCCAGGGCGCTATGCTGGCGCTGAACTCCTTCCCCGGTGTTTTGTGCGGTCACGTCACCGACCCGACCGACGCCTACCTGTTTGCACAGGTAAATAACGGCAACGCCGTTGCAATGCCCTTTGCACAGAATTTTGGCTGGGGCGCGGAATTAAACCTCAAATACACCTTTGAAAAGTTGTTCTCCGGTGAGTTTGGCCTGGGCTATCCCAGAGAGCGCGCCGTACCGGAGCAGAGAAACAAGAAAATTCTGGATGAAGTAAAAAAGATTACGCATCAGGATCTTTTAACCATTTTGAAAAATATCGATCAGGACTTTTTAAAGACTGCTGTCAGCGGCGAAAAGTTTGCGGATTTGTTCTTCCCGAACTGCAAGTGTGAAGAAGTTGCCGCATACATCAAAGGCATTTTATAAAAGACGGCGGTGTAACTTTTACACCGCCTTTTCATTGACAGAAAGGAGACAAGCTATTTAATGGAACCGATTTTACTGACGCCGGCCTTTAAAGACTATCTTTGGGGCGGCACAAAATTAAAGACCGAATACGGTCTGAAAAGCGACCTTGACATCGTGGCGGAAAGCTGGGAGCTTTCCGTCCACAAGGACGGGCAGAGTACCGTGGCCTCCGGGCCGGACGCCGGGCTTTCGCTCTCTGATTATTTAAAAAAATGCGGCAGATGCGCACTCGGAAAAAAGGCGGAGGCCTTTGACTACTTTCCGCTTTTGATTAAGCTGATCGACGCCAAGGACAATCTTTCGGTACAGGTGCACCCAAGCGATGCCTACGCCCTGAAAAATGAGGGTGAATACGGAAAAACCGAGATGTGGTATATCTTAGAGGCAGAGCCGGGCGCGTCGCTCTATTACGGCTTAAATACGGCGATTACCAAAGAAGAATTTCAATCCCGTATCGAAAACAACACCGTTTTGGAGGTGCTGCATCAGGTACCTGTGCACCGCGGTGATGTGTTCTTTATCGAGGCCGGTACCATTCATGCCATCGGAAAGGGCATTGTAATTTGTGAGATTCAGCAAAATTCCAATACGACCTACCGCGTTTATGACTACGACCGCCGCGACAAAAACGGAAATACCCGGCCGCTGCATATCCAAAAGGCATTGGAGGTTGCAACGCTTGCGCCTGCCACTGCCCCGGCCATTGACCGCACCCCGATCAATGGTGACGGCTATCAGAAAGAGCTTTTGGCGTCGTGTCACTACTTCACGGTCGAAAAGCTGACCGTAACGGGAAAGGCTGTCCTGCCTGTCACCGAGGATAGTTTTCAGTCCCTCATTGTCACGGACGGCAGCGCAGCCCTCCGCATGGGCGATACCGTTCTGCCGCTGAAAAAAGGCGGCAGCGTCTTTATCCCGGCGCAGGATAACACCTATACCGTCGAGGGCGATTGCAGCCTGATTTTGTCCTGTTTATAACCAAAGACAAGGTGCGGCTCCTCGCCGCTTGCTGCATGTCAGATATATTTAACAAGGCGATGCATTGCAAAGAATGCATCGCCTTGTTTATTGTTCTCCGTAGTCAAACTTTGGCACATATTCTTCTTTTGCAGAGGAACGCTCCTGCATATAACCGCGCACAAAGCCCAATTCCTGTGCGGCCTCGACCACCTTTTTATACTCAAAGGTGGTGATTCTTCGGTTCAGCGTCTGATCCTTCTTTGCCAGGTGCGCCGGAAAATACTGACTCATCAGGCTGATCGCCATCTTTTCAGCGTCATAATGCTCCGCTAAGTAATTTAAAATCCGAATACTGTCCCGATAACCGCCGGGCAAAACCAAATGCCGCACCATAACACCCTTTTGCATATGCCCATCCTTGTCGGTTTCCGCATAGCCGACCTGGCGCATCATCTCGTCAAGCGCCGCGGCCGCAACCGAAAAATAGTCCGGGGCAGCGGAATACCTTGCGCTCATCGAAGAGGACGCATATTTAAAATCCGGCAGATAAATATCGATCAGCCCTTCAAGAGCGCGCAGCGACTCTGCCTTATCATAGCCGGAGGTATTATAAATGACCGGGATGGAAAGCTTGGGTCTGAGCCTTTGCAGCAGCGGAACCAGCCGGGACACCATATGGCTTGGCGTAACCAGGTTGATGTTTGCCGCGCCCCTGTCCTGCAGCGCCAGAATTTCTTCTTCCAGTGTTTTTGCGCTGACCTTTTTGCCCTTTCCCTCTGCCGATATCGCGTGGTTTTGACAAAACACACACCGCAGATTACAGCCGGAAAAGAAAACCGTCCCGGAGCCGCTGCCGTAAGAGATACAAGGCTCTTCCCACAGATGCAGCCCCACTCTGGCAATCACAAACGCATCGCCGACGCCGCAAAATCCGGTTTTCGTGCCGCGGTCAACGCCGCATGCTCTGGGACACGCATTGCAGTATTGCTGATTCATCTTCCATCCCCCTATTTGATACCTATTTACACGTTTAAGGGGCTGCCGCCGGCAGCCCCTTGCTTATTTCCTGCTTGTTTATCGTTTATATGGCTGACCGTAATGGTAATAACCTTCGCTATCAGCCACGCCGTCCTCAATGGTCGGAATCAAGCCCAGCACGGGAAGATGAAAGATCGTCTCAATCTCCTCGACGCTTTTAATGGTCTGATCCAAGAGAAACCGCAGAAATACATAGCCTGCCGCAGCGACAAACCCAATGATTGCGCCCAGTGCCGTATTGCGCGGCACGCTCGGCGAAGCCGGGGCTTTCGGCACCTCGGCCGGGTCGATAATCGTTGCGCTGCCGGCCACTACCACGCGCGCAATCTCGTCCGGTGCAAGATTTAAAATCGTATTGGCAAGATTGGCCGCCATCTGCGGATTGGTATGGCTGACGCTGATCTTCAGCATACCGGTTCCCTCCACATTGGTGATCGTGGACATTCCCTGAATTGCGGCATAGCTGTATCCGCTGTCACTCTTATCCGCAACATCTTTAAAAAAGGTGTTGCTGCTCAGTATCTGGCCGTAGGTTTTTGCAAGCTCCTGCGATACCATCAAATCGCTTAAATTGGTATCCTGCTTAATGCTGCCCGAAATCGCGTTCACATCACCCGTAATATAAAGGGTTCCGCTTGCCACATAAATCGGATCAACCATATAGCTTGTATAAAAATACGCTCCAATCGCCACAATGAGAGTCGAAATCAAAAGTAAAGGCCATTTGGGGAGCATCAACGCCACCACCTTGCTTATGCTTAATTCTTCGTTCAATTCTGCCACAATCCTTTCCTATTTTACAAATGCACGAACCGCCCGATATTTGCTTCCGTCAAGTACAACGTCCATCACCGGTGTCCCTGTTGCAATGTCTATGATATAGCGATCCGCTTTGTATTCTTGTCCAAAGTCATTGTTTGGCAACAGCTGGTTTAAGGTCAGGTGTTCCGGATTTTCTTTCATCTCAAGCTGAACGCGGATGATGACAGTATCCTTTTGCTGCACCACCATGGACGGATAAAAGCTCCATCCAAACTTCACCGAACTCGGGAATTTTTCAGAAATCTGGCTTAAAAATCCTGCAAATGTCGCAGCAAAATCCTCACCGAACTGATTAAAGTCCGCCGGCTTTGCCTCGGCAGACATCGGCGTCTCGTAAACGGAAACCGGTACCTCATCTAAGATATAGGCATAATCTGCCGCATTCTTCGGATAGGGATAGGTCTGCTTTAAAAAGCGTGTATTGTGTTCATCGCCGTAAGCGTGCGTTAGGCCTACCACCTCGTCAAGCTGAAGCAGCAGACACGCCGCGTCTTTGACCGTTACTTCATTTTTCGCGCCAAGATAAGGCTCACTGTAGAGTAGGACGTTATTCTTACGGGCAAACTGCAATGCCATTTTTGCGTTCTTTTCCGTAATGTCTGCATCGGTATAGGTGTCGCTGCCAAAAGAGAGCGCACCGCTTGTCTGCCGCATTGCATAAAAGCTCAGCATGGCCGCCGCGTCCTGCACGGTTGCCGTCTTGTCCATATATTCCTTGTTTGCCTTATCCTCGCCGATGCACTCTTCGGCAACAAGCTGGATTGCCTTGGCGTATTCGCCGTCAAAGGACGGTAGCTTTTTTAGGTTGACATAAGAGGGGGTATCTGCCTCGGTGCCGATACGGACTGCTATGCTTGCAATCTGTCCGTTCGTCAGCGTTTTTGCCTCATCATATGCGATCCCGGTTCTCAGATCATCCCAGACAATACGCAAAATGTCGGAGGAAACAGTATCCTTAAACCCGATATGCCCAAGCTCTCCCTCACAGCGTACAATCATGGTTGCCGCCTCGGCACGGGTCAGTGTCGAATCCAGACGGAGGTTAAACCCATCGTCCCCCTTCATCACGCCGCGCGCATATGCCCAGGCAACTGCATCGGGGTTGTCACTGGTTCTCGTCACCGCAGCCGGTGCAACCTCGGCCGGTTTTCCGGCTCTCTCCCAGAGATATTCCGCCGCCTCGTCACGGGTTGCCGGCCGATCCGGGTAGCGCATGGGGTCGCCGCCTGCCATTTTGGCAAACTGCCAGCGCGTCACCAATTCATCCGGCTTAAACTCGCCGTCGGGAAACCCGTTAACACGGCCGTCGCTGTGCATTTTATCCACGGCGCTGTATGCCCAATGCTCCTCCGGCAAATCCGGGAAAGCCGCCGCAAACGCGGACGTGCAAAGCATTGCCGCACAAAGCGGAAGGACTGTCCAAAACTTTTTCATAGCGATAACTCCTCTCTCACGGTTTTCACCGCATCATAAGAAATATTACAGGTTAAACGATAGATCGGTACACGTTCTATCAGTGCGGCGCAATGCTCTGCCGCAAGCGACATGCTGTCCGCAAAAGGAAACTTTCTGCATTCGCCGAGCAGTCTGCCAAACGCCTGCGCGGTCGGCAGCGGCGCTATGGCATTTTTCTCACCGCGCTCTAAAAATACGATCGCATGGAGCGGAACGGAAAGATTCTCGTTCAGCCTGGTCTTGCCGCTCCAGGGACTGCCGCAGGCCAAAACATGATCCGGCCTGTCCAGCCGCAGCACCGGCGTATCATCGTTAATCATTACCGTGTTTGGCACATGCTTTTGCCAAAGCCCGGTATGGGTACTCTTTCCCGTGCCGGACGGCGCGGAAAATAAAATTGCCTTACCGTCTACCGCGATGCAGGAGCTGTGCAGCACCATGCGCGAATGCCTTAAGCACATATCGCTAAAGGCCTGTCCGGCAAACAAAAAATCACGGGAATCAACCGTATCGGGATCATCACCGTCTGCCGTCTCTTCACCGTCATCCACCGAAAAGACGGAAATATCCGTGCGATCCTGTAAAAAATCCATTCTGGCGCTGACGATATCATCAAATCCCGGCAGCGTCCGCCAGGCGGTCCTGATGCCGTCCTGCTCTGACAGGCGCCAAACCAAGTGATTGGATAAAACTTTGCCCGCCGGCTTTGGAATTTGTGTGCCGCGCTCAACAAAAATCCCTAAATCGCAGATACGCTCCCTCTCGTTTTCAAGAGGGAGCGTATACTTTGCCATACAGGATTTCATATACTCTCTGCCGCCCTGCAGCTCCACCGCAAGGCCGGAAATCTCGTATTTCATCGCGTTTTATGCACCAGCAGTTCCGTTACTTGCGGTAACTTCCATCAACTTAATTTCAGTATCAGTCGCTGCTTTCAGCATATCCTTTCTCGTGAAACCAGTGGTACCACCCTGATATACCGAAGTCGGCACCTTTACAAAAGCAATGTGGCTATCTTTTTCCAGGTTTACCGGCTGCAATCTGGGCATCTCAAAACTGCCTGCACCGGCATAACCAAAAGCTAACTTTTTCATCTTCATTCTCCTCCCATCTACAATTATTTTACTAAGCTACCGGATGTATTTTCAGTCACATCGGTTTTAATTTCAAATACCTTATCAGAAAACACTCTACTTTCCTCAGCACCATAATATGCCTTTGCGTACACGGTTCCGCTCAAATTACCGCTTGCAATATCCTGCAGCTTAATTGCAAACACACCGTCTGTACCCTTACCTAATGCAGGATAATATGTTGCACCGCTAAAATCTTTACTCGTCGAAATAGCAATACCATACTCACTTGCGGCGCCAACAACCTTAGCCATTGCAATCACAGACTTTATACCGCCATCTACCAGGCACCCTGCGCCAATGGTTTCAGCTGCCGTTGCAGCAGTTTCCGCAGTTGTTGTAATCGCGATCTGCCCGCCAGAGGTCAGATCTGATTTTTTAATCCAAACCTTGCCGTTACCCACAAAATAATCGACAATTGCGGTTTCGCCAATCGTAACAGCGCTCACTCCACTATTTTTGCCCAAAGAAATCCCGATATAATCGTCGCCTGCAGCACTATTCAAATCCAAATTCTGATCTGCTACCGCATCTCCATCAACCGTCACATTAACCGATGTCTTTGCCGCCGGAATCGTGCCGGTATACGGAGTAAAAGCGCCGCTATCATTCTTACCGCCAACCTTTACCTTTGCGTCCACATCCGTGGTGTCTGTAACGTACTCAAAGGTCACTGTTGTGCCGGTTGCCGTTTGCTGATCAATGTAAACAATCTGATCACCGCTCGTTACTGTATCCACATCCTTATTGTACGCCAGGTAGGTGTAGATATCACCACTTGCGCCTTGCACGGTAGACGTAACCTTAATTTTTGACGTATCCGCCCCGTTATAAACGGTCGTTGTCGCCACGCTCGGCGTTGCAGCCGATACCCCAACTGTTGCCGCGATGCAGGTCACCCCCACCACTGCACTAACCAATCTTTTTAACACTTGCATCTCCTCCTTATGTCCTTGACATAAAAATATATAAAGTTATTTATTCTTATTCGTGTTGTAGTGCGATCTTGCCGTCCTGCATATGCAGCACACGGTCGCAAAGTGCAGATACCGTATCGCGGTGCGTCACAAAAATTACCGTTCTGCCGCTATGACACAAATGATGCAAAATCTTCTCTTCCGTATCGGCAGATAAAGCCGATGTGGACTCATCCATCAAAAGAACCTGTGCACGGCTGTACAGCGCCCTGGCAATCGCCATCCGCTGCCGCTGGCCGCCGGAAAGTCTGCCGCCGCCCTCACCCAAGAAGGTGTCAATCCCATCGGGGAGTGCGTCAATCACGTCCTCACATTCTGCCATTCGTACTGCCGCTTTGAACCGTTCCATATCCGGTTCTTCTTCAAAAAGAGTGATGTTTTCAAGCACACTACCGGACAACAAAAGGAAATCCTGCGGTACATAGGCAAACATGCCGCGCAGCGCACTGTTTAACGGAACGCTGCCGTCTGCGGTCTCTAATGTAATCGTGCCGGAATCCGGCCGTAAAATTCCTGCAAGCAGGTTTAGCAGTGTACTCTTTCCCGCACCGGAATTGCCGGTGACTGCTGTCAGTTTATTTTTCAAAAACGAGGCGTCCGCATGCCGCAGCACCGGCAATGCCCCGTACGAAAAATCCAAATCAGAGATTTGTATCTCGAAAAGGCTTTGATAAAGCGCATCGGTATCTGCCGCAGGGAGTTCTTCATCCTCCGGCAAATTCCAGATTTCCTCCAAGCGTTCTTCCGAAGCATGGATGGACAAATACTGCGGAAACAAGGATGCCAAATCGCGAAACGGCGTTGTCACGTCCCCGGTGAGTCCCAAGACCGCCGTCAAGGTACCGAACGTCATCACGCCGCGGGATATCTGCCACGCACCGTAGGCCAGCGCCATATAATAACCGGCCGACATTGCAACATAAAAACAGATATTTGCCCCGATGCTCAAACGATTTTTGCGGATCGTCAAAGCATATGCATCATCCTGCGCCCGTCCCAACTGACGCAGCACCACAGAATAAACGGAAAAGGCTTTAATCACCGTCAGATTCTGGGCGGTCTCCTGAATAAAGGATCGGATTCTGCCCTCACACGCGCGGCATTCCCGAAAGATGTCGCCCGTCATTTTGCGATAAAGCCGTGCAAAGCCCAGCATCAAAATGCCGGCAAGCACGCACAAAACCGCCAGAACCGAATCCAGCATCAATAATGCGCCAAAGCTGAGCAGAATCCGTGTCCCCACGGAAATCAGCGAGGGAATCACATTGCCCACGCCCTCTGCCACGATCGAAGAATCCCCGGATATCCGATTTACCAGCTCTCCGGAGTGAAACCCCTCCACCGAACGCTTTTGCTTATGTAAATATCTTTCAAACAGCTGCGACTGAATCTTAAAGCGAATCTTCGTCACGGTGTCCACGTGCAGCACGGTCAAAAGAACTTCTAACAATAATTGTAATAACAAAACCCCTAAAAGGAGCAGTCCGATCGGCAGCAACCGACCCGGAACCTGTCCGGTTGCGGTATCAACCACCTTTTTGGATATCAGCGCCATATAGACGCCGCAGGCAGAGCCGAGCGCCCCCAGAACGGAAAGCACGGCGATCTTATGCCAGGACCCGGACAAGAATCTGCGGAAAAGATGCTGGTTCATAATATCCCTCCCGCGGTCAGGACGTCTGACACGAATCCTCAAAAAGGAGCTGATTTTCACGCAGCAGGGTCAAAAATGCAGAAACCGCCTCCTGCGCGGTATCACGGGAGATACGATACTCCTCAGCTAAGGTATCAACGAGCGTATTCTCGTCCGTTTCTTCTTCCAGAAGCTGCCACAAAAATGCGCCGGTGCGGTTTAGCGACAACATCTGATCCTGAGATTCATACGCCGCGTCATAAGGGATTGCAAAGTATTCGCCGGCAATTTCTTTCACCATAAAGCCGTGCTTTATCTGCATTCCGTTATGCCCCCTCGCAAAGATTTATCATACCGATCCATGATCCCATTTTCTATTACACACAGTTAGATTATATACTCATTGAAAGCTTCTGTCAAGCACTTTTCTTACAAAAAAATTAATTTTTATTACACTTTGATTAAGATTGTCAGTATTATACAATATTTCATCTGTTTTTTAGATAATCTGCTATATGCCTATCGGGAAATCCATGTAATCTCCGGGTTTCTGCGAAACCAGGTCATCTGCCGTTTGGCGTATCTGCGCGAGTGCAGCTTGATGGAATCCACTGCCTCCTGGAGCGAAAGTTCGCCCTTTATATGGGCAATCAGTTCTTTATAGCCGATCGCCTGCATTGAGGTCACATCCTCCGGCACGCCGCGGCGCAGCAGGTTTTCTACCTCTGAAAGAAGTCCCCTTTCCATCATGCGGTCAACGCGCAAATTGATCCGCTCATAAAGCCGCTCACGCGGCATGGAAAGCCCGTAGATCTCCGCATCATAGACCGGCGTTTTTTTGGAGAGCCGATCCGACTGTGTTTTTGTCATCTTTCCGATCTCGATCATTTCCAGGGCGCGGATTACCCGTTTTACATTGTTGGGGTGAATCGCGCCGGCCGCCGCCGGATCCAGCGCTTTTAACCTTTGGTGCAGGGCTTCGTTTCCCTCCCGGTTTGCCAGCGCGCGCATCTCCTCACGGAATGCATCATCGCGCGGCATCGGCGCAAATTCAATCTGATGGAGCAGACTGTCTACATAAAGACCCGTCCCGCCGCACAGCACCGGCAGCTTGCCGCGATTTAAGATGTCCGCGATACACGCTCTGGCGTCGGTCACAAAATCCGCAACGCTGTAATTGGTCTCAGGCTCGACCACATCCAGCATGTGATGGGCAATGCCCTGCATTTCCTCTTTGGTTGGCTTGGCCGTGCCGATATCCATACCGCGGTATATCTGCATCGAATCGCAGGAGACCACCTCGCCGCCGCGTTCTTTGCACAGCTCAATGGCAAAATCCGTTTTGCCGGACGCGGTCGGCCCGACCACGCAAAGCAGCTTTGGTTTTTCCATCTGATCTCCTCCCTTTCCGGCCAACTCCACCGGAGTGTGTCACTAAACCCTATTTTGCGAAAAATTTCATTTTGATTTG
Source organism: uncultured Eubacteriales bacterium (assembly GCA_900550775.1). Taxonomy (GTDB): domain Bacteria; phylum Bacillota; class Clostridia; order Monoglobales; family Monoglobaceae; genus Ructibacterium. The sequence goes on from URTH01000011.1 coordinate 16,829, forward strand.
ATCGCCGAACCCGGTTCCGTCATGCCGTCTCGGCTCCCGCCTCGGTCAGCGATGGACGACTGTCACCGGCAGTCATCGCCCCGGACGGCGCGGCAATGAAATTTTTCGCCGATTTTACGCCGTTTTCGGCAAGATATTGCGACATTGCCGCTGTGGCTTGGAAAGCGGAGTGTGGGCTATGGGCAATTGATTCAAAGCAATATCTTGCTGAAAAATGGCTTTTTCAACAGTCTGAGAGCGCAGAATACTGCGCTCTTTGAATATCAAAAGAAAGGATGCGATAGCGATGATTCTTATCGAGCACGCAGAGGTCATGAACTTAGAAGGCGCGATTCGCGGCGCAAGAAATCCGCTGAATAGCTGGTCGCGCATCGATAGTGCATATGATGAAAACGGAAATTATGTGCTGGGGCAAAACGACCTGGATCTTGCCAAACGCCTTTGCAAGGCAGGCAGCGATCACCGGAAGTTTATTCGTCAGATTCTGGTCTCGGTGGATATTACGGCGCCGATGTACTGGTGGAAGGAGTTTGATACCTATAAGGTGGCAACCGTCGCAAACTCGACCAGCACCATGCACAAAATTCATAGCAAGCCCTTTGCACTGGACGATTTCAGCCACGACCATTTGAGTGCGGACGCAGTCCGTGCGTTGGAGACGCTGCTTGTGTTTTTAGAGCAGCGGCGGCTGTGCTTTGTGGAAAACAAGGACAAGGCGGACTGGTATGACCTGATTCAGCTTTTGCCGTCCAGCTACAACCAAAAGCGCACCGTCACCATGAATTACGAGAATTTGCTGAATATGTACTATGCCAGAAGAAACCATAAGCTTTTGGAGTGGCATACGTACTGTGACTGGATTTTGTCCCTGCCTTATACAAAAGACTTGTTTTTGCAGGATTAGCGGAATGAATGTCCGGCCGAATGAAAAAATTTGTCATTTTGGATGCGTTTGGTTCGGTCGGGTGAAAGGAAATGTATGATGTCTTTGGTGAAAGAAAAAAGTTTTTACCGCTGGTTTTTCTATTTGACGTTCTCGGTCGCCCTGCGGAATATGATTGTGTTTATGGTGAACCTGGCAGACAGTGTAATGCTGGGTCAGTATTCCGAGCAGGCGCTCTCCGGCGTTGCACTGGTGAACCAGATTCAGTTTGTCCTTCAGCTGATGGTGACCGGAATCTGCGAGGGCGGTCAGATCTTTATATCCAGGGCGTGGGGGCAGCGTGACCGCGCAACGATGCAGCGCACAGCCAATATCGCAATGAAGCTGGCGTTGCTGATTGCCTGCTTGGTGGCCGCGGCGGCGGCAGTGTTTCCGTCACAGATTCTGTCCCTTTTGTCCGCTGAGCCATCGTTTGTCCGGGAGGGCTGCGGTTATTTAAAGATTATTGTCGTGACCTATCCCATCTTTGCCATCACCACATCGCTGATCGTGGATATGAACAGTGTTGAGTCGGTAAAGCTGGGCTTTTATACCTCGTTCATTACCCTGGTGACGAATATTTTCTTAAACTATTGCTTCATCTACGGGAATTTCGGGTTTCCGGAGATGGGCGCACCGGGTGCGGCGGTTGCGACAACGGTTTCCAGAATTTTAGAGTGTGCCGCCGTGATATGGTATGTTCGTTTTCGGGATCAAAAGTTAAAACTTCGGCTTTCCCATTTCGGGAGGATGGATCGCTCTCTTTTTATTGCATACATGAAAAAGGGTGTGCCGGTCTTTTTGTCCAGTGCACTCTGGGGCATTGCCATGAGTATTCAACTGGGAATCCTGGGACGCCTGGGCGCATCAGCCATTACGGCAAACAGTATCGCAAACACACTGTTTCAGATGATTACCGTACTGGTCTATGCCTCCGCATCTGCTGCGGCGGTCATGATTTCCAAAACCATCGGAGAGGGCAGGCGTGATTTGGTTCGGCCTTATACCCAAACGATGCAGCTGCTCTTTCTTGGCATCGGCATCTTTACAGGGTTGTGCCTGTTTTTGTTACGTCGGCCAATCCTGCAGTTTTACCATGTTTCCGCGGAATCCGCCGTTATGGCGCTGCAGTTTATGACGGTTTTATCAATTACCGTGATGGGAACAGCGTATCAGGTTCCTTGCCTGACGGGAATTTTACGCGGTGGCGGTGACACGGCGTTTGTATTTAAAAATGATTTGATTTTTATGTGGTGCCTGGTGATTCCGTGCTCGATGGTTGTTGCTTTTTGTTTGAAGGCTGATCCGGTTTGGGTGTTTTTCTGTTTAAAGAGCGACCAGATCATAAAGTGTGCGGTTGCCGTGGTAAAGATCCAAAAATATAACTGGATTAGGCACACGGGAGTCGAACCCGATATGCCCTGTGATTGAAAAATCACAATCTTTTTGTATCGTTGTCCTTGCAAGGCGTTAGCCTTGCTTCGTCCGCCGAAAACAAAAATATCATCATTTTTCTGCACACAGGGTCAAAGAGTTTAAACAGAGCAAATTTTTGTAAAATACAAGGAAAAAGCGCAGTGAATACTGACGTATTGACGAGCATTTTTACGCAGTATTTTCACAAATTTGCCTGCTTAAACCATATTGTGTTCAACTCCCGTGTGCCTATGCACACGGGAATCGAATCTGATACATTCTGTTAATAAGGATAATTGTGTCATAGCATTTTGCCCTTTTCGCGAAGCCGGAAAGAAAGATGATATTTGATAAACTGCTTGACAAATGAGAAAAATTATATTATGATGAAGGTGTAAATTTTAAATGGCGAGGTGAATCAGAATGGCTTATACAATTAACGACGATTGCATTAAGTGCGGTGTTTGCGCCAGCGAATGTCCTGTATCCTGCATCAGCGAAGGCGATGCAAAATACGAGATCAATGCAGACGAGTGCATCGAGTGCGGCAACTGTGCCAATGTATGTCCTGTGGACGCTCCGCAGGCGTAAAAATCAGGCGCACAAAAGGAGTGTATCGAAACGCTGTCACCGGATAAGGCATTGCCTGTTCGGTGGCGGCCGGAGATACACTCCTTTCTTTTCAATATAAAAAGAGGAGATAGGCCATGAACGCAGAATTATTAAAAGATGGGATAGCCTCTCTCGGCGGCACCGTTACAGAGCAGCAGATCGGTCAGTTTGCGGCTTATGCGGCGCAGCTTCGGGAGTGGAACCAAAAAATCAACCTGACCGCCATTGTAGATC
>URTH01000012.1 GCA_900550775.1 uncultured Eubacteriales bacterium
TATAGCTTAATATCATATTCCGATCCGTTACTGAAGGATGTGTACGGAATCACACCATAGTCGGCGCTTCCGTTTTTGTTCTGATATTTTACAAAGCAAACCGTTTCACCGTTTACCAGGTACTTGTTGCTGAAGATATAGCAATTGTCGGTGTTATACACCGCCTTTTGGTTCACGTAGTCGCATGTGAACTTTCGCTTATCATAGCCGTATTCCGAGGACTCCGCCACATCCGAGGCAAGCTCAAATTCCTTGATATTTCCGTCTCCGTTAAACGCGACCCTGACAACCTGCTGCACAATTTCGCCGTTTAAAACCGCCGCATCAAGCACATCGGCGCCTTTCATGCCTTTGGCGCCGTTAAAAGAGATTTTATCCGCCGTCACGGCCGTAACCACGGATCCGTCTTTCAGTACCAGCTTAAACTGCGCGCTGCCACTGCTTGCAAACACTGCGTCCTCCTTTGCTCCGTCAACCAAAAACGCGTATTGCAGCGCCTCGTTATCAAGCTCTATCGCGGCAATTTCCCCGGCCATGTCCAGACAGTATTGATATCGGTTTCCCAGCTGCACCGATGGAATATGATACGTTCCGTTTTCCATCAGCCGCTTCAGGCTGTCTGCCAACCGATATTTTCCGCTTTCAAACGTGTAATATGTTTTTCCTCCGTCCTCTGATACGGTCGTCAGCTTTTCTATGCTGCGAGGTGCATTGACATAGATATACAAAAATTTTTTATCCGGACTTTCGATATACGAAATCACCGTATCCTTTTGGATCTCGTCTCTTGTGACTGTCACGCCGTTTTTTAAAATCCGAACCGTTTTATAATCGTCAAGCTCCAGGGCGTCGCCGTACCTGCCGGAAACCGTGTTCCTCTCCGCTGAAACCGCAGCAACAAATAAATTTTGAAATTCGCTTACCGCCACCACCTCGTAAACGCCGTCATCATTGCTATCAATCAGCTTCACATCGCCTGACTTCGGCTTTATCCTGTCAGCGTCATACTGATTGCAGAGCGCATAGTTATAAATCACATCCGCATACCGATCAATCCTTGCCGTTTTTTTTCGGTCGTTTTGATAATAAACGATGGTGTCGGCGCCGTAACTCGGATCGTCTGTGGAAAGATCATCACTTTTAATTCTTAATACCTTGTTGTTTTTATCCTCTGAGATCCACAAAAGCGTATCGACGCCACCCTTTGACAGATAGAAAAACTCGACCCTGTATCCGATAGCATCCATGAGATCCATATCGTTCTCGAGCTCATACACCTTATCATCAATGCGCGCTCTGCCTTCGCCGCACTCGTCGTCTGATAACGATACAATACCGTTATCTGTCACAATACCCTTGCCGTAATAAATATTTCGGTATTCTGACAAGAGGTATCTTGACGAATCCGGCTGGTAGGTTGTCTTCCCATCACCGCCAAAGGTTTTAGGAACCGCAACACATGTCATGGCGCAGTGATACAAAAGGGTGACGGCATCGACAGCCGTAAGAACTTCTTCACTGCCGCTTACGCTCAGTCCGTCAGACAGTTCAAAGTTCTTGGCCGCAAGGAGATATCCCATTGGATAGGCCCCGTAGCGTTCCGCGGTATATTCCTTATATCCGAGAAGATCTATCGACATTTTCAAAGCCTGCACATAGGTTATGGGGTCGTTGGGCGAAAACGTATTGTCCTCGTTGCCGTTAATCAGTCCTGCCTTGTAAAAATAAACAATATCATTATGATACGGCGTTGTTGCATTTACATCGGAAAACGGAAGTTTTTCCGTTCGGTTTTCCACTGGCAAACCGGCAAGCTTTGAAAGCGCCCCCACAAACTGGGCACGGCTCACCGTGTCTTCCGCGCTCATGCTCAAAAAATCATCCGTCAGCACATGCAGGGCGCCGAGCGCCTCAAATTCACGGGTTGTAATCGGCGCAACCGCGTTTTCTTCTTCCGTCTCTGCCGCGGCATACATGCCGGGCCAGACCATAAGCATTGCCAATACCAAAGCAATCAATCTGTATCTCATCGTTTCCATATGCTCCTTCCTGCTCTTCATCACTCCGTCGTCTGCGATTTTACGATTATTTTCGAATGTACCCCCGAACCACCGATAGGATCTTCGCAGCTTCCGCTCTCGTCAAACAATCCTGCGGTCTGAAACTTCCGTCCTCAAATCCGCTCAGTATCTTCATTTCGGCTAAAACCGCCACGCTGTCTTTGGCATAATCATCGATATCGGCGCTATCGGTAAAATCTTTTCCGCTATTGATCAAAACGTCGCTGTTTCCCTCCGATATTTGAAGCATATTTAAAATTCTGCATAGGATCACTGCAACATCTTCTCTTTTCATTTCCTGACCGACACCGAAAGTTTTTTCGCCCACGCCGTTTATTACATTCGCATGATACGCGGAGGCGATATACCCGTAATGCCATGCGTCCTGCGGCACATCCTCAAAATCACAGGCAGCGTCCTTATCATACAGACCGGAGGCCATCACTGCCATTTTGACAAATTCCTCGCGCTTCACCTTTTGATCAGGATAAAAATTTCCATCATCATATCCGGATATGATACCGTCTCTCTTCATTTCACCGACATAGGGATATGCCCAGTGCGAGCTACCGCAGTCTGCAAAAGCAATGTCCGGCTTTGGCGTATCATTTGTCTCTCCGCTGATGGCATATCCATTCTCATAGCCTCTGCCGCCGGAAGCGCCGGAGCCGCCCGATCCTCCCAATCCTCCAGATCCGCCGGACGGCGATGTGTTTCCGCCCGATGCATTTCTTTCCTCGATTTGATTGACCGCCGTCTCAAAGGTCTTACAGATTGTGTCGGTATCCACAAAATTCTTTTGATAAATCTGCCTTAACACTTTCTGCCTGTCCGACCCCCCAAACGATGCGAATTTCTGATATGTTTCGGCGCTGATTCCCAGTATACGATAGTAGGTTTTGAGATGATTCTCCAGCGCGTCCTCCGCGGATCCGTTAATCACGGCAAGAACCCTTGCTTTTTCAAACACGGTTTCAATATCACTGCGGTTTTGAACGCCGATGCCGCCCCGGTACGTTTTACGGATCGAAATCATATTTTTGTAAATATCCTCCCGGTAGGTCTGATAAATCTCATCATCTCTTTCTGCCGACAGGATATCCGCGATTTCGTCCATTTTTGTTTCCAGCACCTTGGCATCGGGATGATCCTGCGCCAAATACGCGATGACATCGGAAATCTTCCACGCCGCAGCGACTTCGCTGATGGTTTGAAAGCTTCCGCCATAGCTGTCGTTTTTCACACGGATAAAGTCCTCCAGCCGCGCCGCGCTTTCATTTTCGGCAACCGTGAGAGACAGCGCCTTACTCACTCTTTCAATATACGGTTTTACCTGATCTGCCGATGCAGCATTAATCTGTTTTAAAAGTCCTTCGCCGTTTTCATCCGCAATATCGGAGGGGCGCAGTACCCACACCTCTTCTGCCGCACGGCTCTGCGCCGCCTGATATCCGCTTCCTTGTACGCGCAGAATATAGGCGCCGTCGGCGGCATCAAGTCTGTCAGAAATTTTAAATCGTATTTCTGTCTCTTTGCCGCCATAAACTGCAACCTCGCCGATTCGGCAATAATCGGAAAACTTCGGTTCCGCCAGACCGGCAGGGTACATCACCACCGTTACCTGTTGGATATAATCAGCCGCACTTTGGATTGAAACAACTATCTCGTTTGTTTGATAATCACCGCGCCAGCTGATATGTATATTTTCCTCTTTGGCGCCTGCCGTCATTCCCATCAGCACGACCGCTGCCAGAAAACAGAGTATCGCTTTCATACGTCTTTTCATTGTTACCACCCTTCACCCTTGTGTCTGTTTTATATTTTGGTACTTGTTTGCCGAAAACCCATCATCTTGCCGAGATATCTTTTAGGTACAGATTCGCACATTCACCTTTGATTTTCAGATCCGTTGCGTACGTTCCGATGTTTTCAAAATTTCCGCTGTCGATAAAAATCTCACAGCGTTTCCATGTGTTTGTGTTTCTGCGCTTGATTCTCTTTTCCGCATCAAAGATTCGATATCGGTCATTATCTGTGTTCACACCCGAGGTATAAGTAATAACAATCGGCTGCGTACCGTTATCAAAATAGTCAAAGCTGAGTGTTAATTGTCCGTTGTCTGTATCGACCAGAGTCTCGTCTATATCCAGGTAGATCGATTGGCCGCTTGAGGCAAAATAGCAGCTTTTTCCCCTTTGGGTTGTCTCGGTGCTTTCGCAGTCAAGGCCGGCGTAGCTTACCCTCTTTACGTGACTGCCTGCCGGATACCGGCCGCCCTTTGCCTTTTTTTCTGCCATATCGGTAAAATCAAACCAACATACGCCAAGCATATCATTTTGATCCATACCGCCCCAGCTGACTTTATACTGATTTCTTGCGACAACAGGGTGTGCCTGGTACGGGTGTGGTCTTTTGTTGGCTAAAATATGACTTGCAATCGGAAAATGCTCATTGGTTTCGGTGCTGATTAAAACAAGATAGTCGCCGTCAGCAACAAGAAACTGATCGTCTCCGCTCGGATACACGTGATTGTATGCGTAAATCTGGTTCATCGCGTCAAAATAATACTGCCGGTGCGTTCCGTCCTTGTTCACCCGAAAAGCAAACGGCGTATTGCCGACCATCACCGGAGCGGATGCTCCTATATCCGCCATATTTCTCCTTGCATCGGGGGCAATACCGTACAGATACTCTCCGTTGTTTGACCATAGCTCATGACTTACGTATTGCAGGGTCGTGCCAAGCTGTTCGTTGGTTCCCTGCTTGAATATGTTCTTTGCCTGTCCCGTGTCACAGTCAAATACCCACATTCTGTCCATAAGGAAAAGCCAGCTGATGTTTAAAAGCTCGTGCGAAAAGCACATCAGATGAGGGTACTGCGGATTGATCTGTGCGTGCGTCAAAACCGGACTATAATCAAATGTATGCGAGTAAATATCCCACTTGTCCTCTTTCACGCTATACCTTGCAAAGCGCATCGCGTCTGCATCGGATTCCACCGACAGATAATTACAGTCGTTGGAAAGCTGCACACAGTATATCGCCATACCGGGTCCCTTTGTCACCAATTCCGGCTTTAAGGTCTTTACGTCCGCTTTCCATATGCTGTAATTGCCGTCCTCTCTTTTAATGTAGTAAATGTAATCATCGGTACCGATTGTCGCATGCAGTCTTTCGACCATGGTTGAGGCCTTGTCGATGTACGCAAGCATCTGCGTCTCTGTATTATACAAAAACATTTCTCCGTCGGCAAGTGAGCAAACAAAACTCTTTCCGTCCGAGGTCCAGCTCTGCGCAGTAACATAGGTTCTCCATGTCGGATTTCCGTTTATGTTCATATAGTAATAGGACTGCCCGGTCTCATTATCCGCGATGATTTGGTATGGGCACTTTTTCGGCACCCTGTACCATTTCGCAAGAAATTTGTCATTGGTGACCGTATCTGCAAACGCATCAAAAAAGCCGGTTCCGATTAAATCTTCCAGCAAGGATGATTGATGGTCCGATTCATAGAGGAACGCATCATAGGCAATACTGAGCAGGTTATAATTGCTCGCCGCCGCACTGTCCTGAAGCAGTAAGTCTTCACCCGATGTCAGTCCGATCTGATCCGCCCAGGCACAGGCATCATTCTCCTCTCCTGTGATTCCCGCTGCTTTTGCAAAAAGCCTGATTAACTCCCCTTGGGTGAGGGTGACGGTTTGATCTTCCTTTGTCATCGCACGTTCACCCTTTGCGCCGATTCGGTTTAACAATCTTTTTGCATCATATAGCGTACACGGCTTATAAAGGTTCCGGTCAAGCGCGACTCCATCGCTGCCGTCAATGATTCGCATGTTAATCAGCGAATCACGTTTTGTGCTGGCAAGCGCCGAAATCTGTGCCGCTTTTTTCTCTCTTTTCAGCTTTGACACATTAACGATTTCTACCTTTTTAAACAGATTGTAGACGTTACTGGCAAGCCGGATATTACCGCCCTCATCCAGTGATCCGCTAAAATCGGCGTCATCGATATAAATGGTCTTGACAAACCAATCCTGTACCTTTCCCGGCTTCACCAAAGAAATCCTCTTGGCCGTCTGTTCCTCCGTGTAATAGTCAACGTGAAACCTGCCCTCGTCCGGGCCGTAATCATAATATACGATCGAAACAAGAAACTCATGGTCGCCCGGCTCATAAAAATCCTTGTCAACACGGATGCTTGCGTAGTTTTCTTTATAAAACTTTCTGCCGTCAAGCGATTTTTCGGTTGACAGCTCATTGTATAACGGATTTGTCCTCTCCAGCGAAATACCGTCTAAAAAGGTACAGTTTTTTTGCTGCGTTTTTTCACCGAACAACACATACGCGTTTTCGTCCGACGTATTTAAAAAATATTCGTACGCAGCATAATCTGCTGCTGCACCGCTCTCCTCACCGCTTGCAGCAAAAATGGGAGACACTGCGGCTATCAGCAGGCATATCAGCATGATGGAAATCAAGGTTCTGCTTTTTTTCATCTCTTCTTGCTCCTTTTCTTAGGATCGCCGACTACCCTTTTACTGCTCCGACCAATGCGCCCTTGGCAAAGTATTTCTGCAGCAAAGGATAGATACATAAAATAGGCAAAGTTGATACTACAATGACCGCATATTTAATTGTTTCCGCGATGTTGGAAGTATCGTTTACACTCCCGCCCTGCATCATTGCGGAGGTATCATTCTGAATCAGGATTTCACGCAGCACCAGCTGCAGCGGATACTTGTACCGATCCTGGATATACATCGCCGCCGTAAACCATGAGTTCCAGTGCGCAACGCCGTAATACAAAACCATAACGGCCACCGTGGCCTTGGCGAGCGGAAGAATCACACGAAACATAATCACTGCGTGCCCCGCGCCGTCAATGGTTGCCGCCTCGGTCAGACTGTCGGGGACGGCGTCAAAAGAGGTTTTCATAATAATCAAATTATAGGTGTTGATTGCCACCGGCAAAATCAGCGACCAAAGAGAGTCGTACAGGCCGAGATTTCTGATATTCAAATAGCACGGAATCAGTCCGCCGCTAAAATACATCGTAATCATAATATATATCATGATTGCCTTTTTCAGCATCACGTTTTTTCTCGATAAAATATATGCTCCGATGGTTGTCATAATAATGTTAATGGTGGTCGCGATTCCTACCACAAACAGGGTATTGGCATAGCCGTACAGTACCATTTTGTTTTTTGCAACGGCTCTGTATGCCGCAAGCGTCGGCTTTAGCGGCTTCCATAAAAATCCACTGTATTCCATCAACATATTGGCATCGCTGAGCGAGCCAAATGTGACATAAAGGATCGGGTACAGACATATGATCGAAAACAGAAGCAGCAATGCAGTATTAAATGCGACAAATATTTTTCGCTCGATTGTTGATTTTTCCATTGTTTCACGCTCCCCTACCACAAGCTTGTTTCTACCGTTTTACGGCTGATATAATTGGCGGCAATCAAAAACAGAATGTTGACGCCCGAATTAAACAGTCCCACCGCCGCGCCGTAGCTCCACTTTGACTCCTGCAGGCCGACACGGTATACATAGCTTGATATTACGTCTGCCGTCTCATAGGTCATCGGATTATACATCAGAATAATTTTATCGCCTCCTACGCTGAGTATATTACCGAGCCTTAAGATCAGCAGGGTAATTATCGTCGGCAATATCCCCGGCAGCGTCACGGTAAACAACTGCCGCACTCTGCCGCCACCGTCCAGTTTGCACGCCTCATAGAGCTGCGTGTCGATTCCGGCAAGCGCCGCAATATACAAAATAGAATCCCATCCGGCGCCCTGCCATATGTTGGACGCGACATAAAGCGGAACAAAACATTTCGGATTTGACATCATGGAAAGATCGTTCCCCGTGATTTGCGCATAAACTCTTCCGATGACTCCGTCCACCGATGTAAAGTCCTTTAAAATACCGACCATGACAACCAGCGAAATAAAGTAGGGCATGTACGTGATGGTTTGCACCGTCCGCAAAAACTTTCTGTTTCTGACCTCATTCAGCAGCAGGGCGAGAAGAATCGGAAAAGGAAACCCGAATACCAGCGAGCTTAGGCTGATTCGAATCGTATTTCGGAGCAATCTCCAAAAATAATCATTGGTAAAAAAATCGATAAAATGCTTACATCCTGCAAAAGGACTGCCCGTAAGACCCCGCACCGGATCATAATTCTGAAATGCCATTAATACGCCCGACATAGGAACGTAGCAAAATATAAAATAGTATAAGAGCACCGGAATACTCCACATATATAACATTTTGTTTCTTTTCAAATCGCGGAGCAGCCGTGCCGAGAATTTTACTTCCTTGCACATGGTCGCATCATTGTTTTTAATCATTTTAATGTAATCACCTTTCCGCCGTTTTTGGCGGCTCTGTAAAAGCAAGCCGCCAAACATCGATCGTACGCTGTTTTTCTTGCGCCCTGTGAGACTAAACGCCAAACGTGTCAGCCTCACAGGGTCTGGTTTTATTGATTATTTCCTGTTTAAATACCGATCATATGCTGCCTGATAAATTTCGATCGCACGCTCAATCTTCCGATTCTTACACTCCTGCACAAAGGCATCAAATTCGCTGATCGGACGCATTCCCATAATAAAGGACATGATATTCTCCTCGCGGAATGTATTAAAGTCCGTCATAATACTGCTGTACTCCTGCTTTTCTTCCTCCGTCAGCGTAAGCTGCGGAATCTTTGTTTTTGCCGCGTCATTAATACTCCAGGTATTGAGTGCATCCTGCTGCTCCGGCAGCTGATAATATTGCTCAATATATCTTTCGTCCTGAACAAACGGCCCTTCCGCGCTGGATCTTGCATACATCGTAAGCATCTGCGACATCGGAAGTCCCTCGGCATTGTTGACAATGTTTTCCGTATACTTGGGATTTCCGTCCTCCATGGTATAGCTCTCGCCCTCAATACCGAAGTTATTGAGCATAGCGCCCTCGTCCGAATAAGAATAATCCAAAAACTTTACCGCTGCATCAACATTTTTACAGTCTCTGGTAATCGCCGCGTCACCCTTTGGCGTATGCTTTAATTCACGCGTGGTAAACCGCGGCAGTTCGCCTTTCTTCTCCGCCAATGCCTTGCTGGCTTTCAGCGAGTAGCTGCTGTTTCCGTTTGCTCTCGCACCGGTAATCCACGCGCCCATGCCGCTGCCGCCGGCGCCCATTGCCGCGCCGCCGCTGCCGTCTAAAATACAGGTGTTTCTGTATTTGGTGTCCATGGTGGTAAAGTTTTTATCGACAAGCCCGTTTTTGTACCAACGGTTCATGGTCTCCAAAAATTTGCCAAAGCCGCTTTCGATGGTTCCGTACTTGATCTTGCCGTTGTCCACATAAAACCCGTCTGCTATGCCGTATCCGCCCGCAAAGTAAAGCATCGTCCCTGTATCGCCCACAAGCGGACACTTCGCGCCCTTCTTTTCCTTAAACGCCGTCAACACCTTTTCCCATTCGTCGACCGTTTCGGGATACTCCAGGTTCAGCTCCTGCATCCAGTCATCGCGAATCATCAATCCGCTGATATTCAGCAGTTTTTCACCGTTTCGGATAAACGGAAACGCATAATAATTGCCGCTGTCCGTCTTTACATCACGGTCGATCTCCGGATTTTCGCTCAAAAACTTTTTTAAATTCGGCGCTTTGGTATCAATCACGTCATTTAAGCTTTGGATGATGTTCTTTTGAATCATCGAATCCGGGTTCTTTGCAATCCAGTCCGTCTCAATGATGTCCGGCAGGTTTCCGGACGCCAAAAGAAGATTCAGCGCCTCGTCCTCCTGTCCCTGTGCCGGATGCGTGTAGGTAACCTCGATTCCCGTCCGTTTCATATATTCCTTGGCAAAGGGGGTCTCCGCATAGTTTGCAACGCTTGTCGCAATATTTCCGGGAAGCTTCATCCAATATGTCAGTGTGTCACCGTCTCCGTTTCCGGCGGTTTTTCTGTTTCCGCAGGCAGTAAGGCTAAGCGCCGTTGCTGCGATCAGCGATACCGATATCCCTCTCTTCAGTCCCTTTGAAAATTTTCTCACTATTCTCCATCTCCTTTTTTGTCATTTCTCAATCTTTTTCCGATTCTCCGCAGCCGCATAAAACCGTTTTTTAATATCCCGTGATGCTGCCCGGATTGCGGCTATCAAGCTTTGCTTTGGGATTGATCAGATTTTTCAGCGCCGCCAGATCCGAATCGGAAGAACTCTTGATTTCCCCTACCACCAGCTTTGCGATCTCGTCCGCGCCAATGTAGGAAAGGTGCGTGTAGTCCTCGGTCGGTCTGCTTGGGCTGTTATTCCACTGCGCCTGATACTGGGTCGCAAGATCGCCCGAAAGATAAAGGTACAGATACTTTGCCTGCTGCGCACCCCATGTATTTAGCAGAGCGTTATTCTTTGCCGCAATGTCAATAAACGGAACACTTAAATCCTCAGCAACATTCTTTGCCGCTGTGCGATAGCTTGCAAGGCTTCGTCCCGATGCCGGATTTTCATCAAGCACAGCGCCGCTTTCATCAAAACTGTACTCTAAAATCGAATTGAGGATGACCGGTTTCATTCCCTTTTCACGCGCCTTGTCTGCCATATACTTAAGCCAGTATTCGTATGAATCCGCTGTATAGACGCCGCCTTCGATTCCCTTTACTTCGGTTCCGTAATATCCGCCCAAAACAGCGTCTGCATTTTGGTCTCCGCTTGTCTTGCCCTTCTCGTTATGCCCAAACTGAATGAACAGGTAGTCGCCGGGTCTTGATTGCTTTAAAATATCGTCAAGCCTGCCTTCGGAGATAAACTGCTTTACCGTTCTGCCACCGATCGCCTTATTTATCGTATAAACTCCGGCGGTAAAATATTCTCCGCAAGAGGCAAAGTCAAAGGATGCCGGCTTTGCAATCTGCGGTGGATTCTGCACCCACTTTGGCGTATACTGTCCGTTAAAATATCCGTCGTCGATCGCGTTGCCCCAGCTTGACGCAGGGAAGAACTGCGTATCGTTAATCGGCTCGGCCGTGGAATCCCCGGCGATAAAGAGTTTTACTTCGGTCGGGATAATGTAATTCGTTTTATCACCCGTCACGGTCGGCGGTGTTGTAACCGCAGCGCTTGTCGTCTTTATCTTTTGTGTGCCGAGAAGTCTTTGATCGGCGTACACGGTATAGATATACTCGGTTTCGGCAGTAAGATCTGCGGTATCATAGTAACCCGACACGCTTGACGTTCCGATCAGCGTACCATCGCCTGATTCCGCGCTGTCGGCCGCCTTGCGGTAAATCTTGTAGGTACCGATTGTATCCGTGCGAAACGGCGTTCCCCAGCGCAGGTATACCGCATCGGCGTAGATCGCATCCGCGTATACCGCGAACGCACCGTCCGCCGGATCTGTGATTGCCGGCGATTCGGCGCCGATCAAATCGGTGCGGATATACCGCTTTAAGGTTTCCGCTCCCCCGGTCTCGCAAATGCCTCTCAGTACCGCTTTCGCAACCTCGCGTGCGCCGGCAGCGGTCAGGTGCACACCGCCGTCATCAACGATAAATCCGTAGGGGTCATACTTCCAGTTGTAGGTGTCAAACAGTTCCAGGCACTTTTTAAATACGTCAACAAACATCACGCCGTTTGCCTCTGCCGTTGCCTTCATTGCCGCTCTGTACGGCGTGATATCATCGGTTCGTTTAAGGTTGCCGCTGTTTCGGTTAAAACACGCGGTAGAGCTGAGCAGAATCGGCGTTGCGCCTTTCTCCCTTGCGTTATCGATGATGCTTTGAAGGTTCTTTTTATACTGTTCTAAGGGTACATGTCGGCCATCGCTCAGCGAATCGTTATGTCCGAACTGAACCGTCACATAATCGCCCGGCGCTAACCGGTCATAAATGTAATTGTAATTCGGAAAGGTCTTGGTGGTGCTGCCTGCCACAGCCTTGTTATCGACCGCAACACCCAGGTAGTCGCCTACCATCTCGCCCCAACCCTGAATGCCGTCCATATATCCCGTATCGCCGTAGGTCTGGCAAATGGAATCTCCCATAAGATAGAGGGTGGGTGATTGCAGGGGCGCTTTTCCGATGGCGCGGTGCGACAGATTCTTCAGTCTAACCGAGTAAATATAGAAATACTTGCTGGCATCTGTCTCTTCGCTCATTTTTTTCGCGCCGTCTTTTGCGGAAATTGCAAAGTCAGGTGTCGAACCTTCTCCGAAAAGTCCTCCGTCGTACACCATGTCATTTAAGGTTATGACCGCAGTATGCTTTTGTCCATCGTCCTCCAAGGTAAATATCCTGGACGCATTATTGACACCCGATAAGTTTTTATACCAAAGATTTGCCGAGGTGATCCCGCTGCTTTTGTATTCGACCTCAATCTGTACAAACGGATCTCTGCCGGTAAGGACATACGCATTGGAGCTTATCTTAAACCGTGGTTTCAGTCCGGCAGGATTGATACTGCTAATATCACTCTCGCTCTTTATGTTGTCCGGTACAGGATATACCTGATTATAGCCTTCCGCGTTGCCTGCTGCGGGCATGATCGCGTGCGTTCCGTCACCCACACCGTACTTATACGGCCATCCGTTCTTATATCCCACAAGCTGCATACCGTAACGACCGCCTCGTTCCATGCTGACCTGACTGCCATCTAAAACGCCCTTTTTGTAATTAACATAAAATCCGTCCGCATGGGTGTCCGCACTCTCATTGGTATAAGTCTTATTCCTGTCATAGAGATTTGCCTCATCAAAGACGTTGTCCGGGTTTGCCAGCTGGCTGACATACTCCGTCGGAAGAATTGCGATCCGACGTATATAATTTGTGTATCCGTTTCCGGATCTCAAAACAATCTGATTGACATCGCCGCTCGTCTTTTTTGCAAAATAGGCATCGGTTAAATCTTTGAACGCCACTTTCCATTCTGATGATAAACTGCTGCTTTGAACCAAATCAACAACATTGTTTTCCGCTTTATCCGTTGCCGTTTTTGTATATCCAATCTTTATATACGGCTTAAGCTGACCTTTCCAATTTGAGTCTACATTATCCCAGCATCTGAAATCATTCCAATACTCAACGTACACACGATAGCTTGTCGCATCTGCATTAAATGTGCCTTCGTTGACGGTAATACGTGCGCCTCCGTCTTGTACCCAATACCTGCCGTTGTTATTGTCTTTCCTTAAATATTTTGTTACAATCCATGCATTTGATTCATTATCGGGACTTTTAAAGCCTCTATCTCCGTCCGGTGTTGCAAGACCGGTAGAAAAGGCATTTGTGCCTATATATCCGAACCATTGTCTGGTATTTGTTTCATTAGCATGATAAATCTCGTCACCGTTCATAGCAGAAAGCGTCGGACCATTCAAATCATCCGTCATCTTTGACGAATCATCCTTACTAATCCATGCGCCGTATGTATTTAAAATATCATTCGCCTTGGGGATATCAGGCTTTAGACTGACCGTGTTGCTCACCCTGTTAAGCTCGTCTTTCACATAATAACTGTGCGCGTTGTCATAATCCTTGGTCTCGATGATATAGCCGCCTTTGTCGGTCTTTGCCGTGCCGATTTTCTCACCGTCGCGGTATACATCAAAGGTTCCTTTGTTATAGCTGTCCGCTGCATCCCAGAAAAGCATAACACGGTTATACGCCGCCGTTCCGCGCAGATTGACCGGCGCCGAAAATTCCAGCGGCTGCATCGAAGATGTGAGGTTATCCCATACAAAAAGGCGCATCGTGCTGCCCTCCGGCATGGTGAGGTTTTCAATCGTGAGCGCATCGGCCGAGGCGCTCACCTCTTCGGACAGATAAGCGTTCAAAAGCTGACTATCCTTATAAAAGCCCACAATAAGGCGCGCGTTTTCCGCATTGCCCATCACATTGACCGAGATCTTAAATGCCTCACCGGCTGTCGGATATCCGATCTGCGCGCCGTCCGCATTCAAAAACATCGGTGCGCCGATGATCACATCCTGTGCATCCTGTGCCGAAACAAAAATCGGAAAAGCAGCAAACAGCATTACCATAATCATCAGCATCGCCGTGATTCTCATCTTACATTTCATTTTGATTCCTCCTCATTTTTATAAAAATCCATCAATATCATAAAATCAATATCGGCTGTTTAACGCCAAAATGGCTAATCCCTGCGCAAATGGAGAGTAGCAGACGGGAATGGCATTATATTCCTCTGCCGTATGCATAATGCATGTTCCGCCCGATGCGTTTTGCAGCGTTCCGTCCGCGCCGATATTTTTTTCCAGCGCCGCATATGCCAAATCCGCATGTTTCTTATAGCAATCCTTATCCAAAACCCCAAGACGCATCCCCTCACTGAGGGCAAACGCAAACGCCGCCGTTGCCGACATCTCCGGATAAGAATCGGACGAATCCACCACCGTATTCCAGCTTCCGTCCGCGTTCTGATAGGTCACAAGCGATGCCATATAACGAATAAAATTCTCTTTTACCACATGATAATCCGAAAAGCTCTCGTCCGCCAGGGACAGTATGATGGGTGTTCCTGCGGCAAGCCAGCCGTTCCCCCGTCCCCACACACAGCCCTCTTGTCTGCGCTCATTGCCGTAGTAACCATGCACAATCAGATTCGTGGACTTGTCTTTTAAAAATTCATCATGCAGTCTGTACTGGCGCAGCGCCTCATACACGTACATGTTGCGGCCGGTAAAAACACCGTATTCGGCAAGAAAAAGGCAACCCATAAAAAGCGTATCTGCCCATATCTGATTTGGATATGTGTTTTCGGTACAGGAATGCTCAAAGGCGCCCCTCTCGCTTCTCGGCGCCTGTGCCATACACCAGTCCGCAAAATCTTCGCACAGTTTTATGTACTTTGTTTCACCGCTCAGCTTGTATCGTTCCAATGCGGAAAGGCACGGTGCCGTTGTGTTGATGCTTTTTCCCGGATATGCCTCACTGAGTTTACCATCAATCCAGGTTTTGATATAGTCCATGCAAAATTCCGCTTTTTGCTTTTTGGCTACCTGCGACAGGCTGTAAAGCGCAACGCCTTGCCCCCACTGCCAGATTCCCATTTGATTGTCAGCGCAGTCGGTGATCCTTCTGCACAATTTTTCTAAATTACCGTTCATTGCGTACTCCTTTATCATGTCCTTTTATTTTCTGTTTTTGTTGATCTGTAAAAGCACCTCCTCTTATCCCGTTCTGTATACCGGCCATCATACACCCCCTGCAATATTTTTTCGTTTTCCTATTCTTACTGTATCATGGGGCACAAAAAAAATCCACCGTCATAATCAAAACGACGGCGGATTTTATAGTCAAAATCTCAACTTCGGGCTAAAATTTATTGGTAGCCCGGTATTTTCCGGGCGTTACGGACTCATATTTTAAAAATGTTCGGAAAAACGTTTTCTCACTGACAAAGCCGCATCGCTTATAGATTTCCGTAATGGATAAATCCGTATGCTCAAGATCATACTTTGCCTTTTCAATCCTGAGCTGCGCGATAAAGCCAACCAAGGTCTCCCCGGTTGCACCTTTAAATAGCCTTGAAATATAGTACGATGAAAACCCGAAATGATTGCTGACGGTATTTAGGTTTAAATTACTGTCCGCAAAGTTTTCACGGATATAGTCAATGATTTTAGGCAAAAGATTATCCGTCTTTTCCGCATCGCTCTCCTTTGCAAAAGGCTTTTCCTCACTCTTTGACCCCATGCAGATATATTCGGTCAGCTTTTCAAGATTTTCAAAGACCTCGGCCGGACTGTTAAAATCCATGCTGTTTAAAATTTCCACCGGCTCATCCGCACGATCCGCGTCCGCGTTAAAGTCAAAAAATGAGATCATGGTGCTTGTCAGATGGAGTAAAATCACCTTTGCCTTTTCAATGCCGATGGATTTGATACAATCCCTGAAAATGATTTTTAAGGTGTTTACGGCCTCCTTTTGATTGCCTTTTTTAAGGTATGCTACAAGCTGTTTCTGATAATCGTTAAAATCACGGTAAAACAAACGTTCGGCGCCGTCATTTGCGTGATAAACCTCATCATAAAACACAATATTGTCTGCGCCCGAAATACTGCACCCAAGCGCCAACTTTGCCTCATGATAGGCAAGCGCCACTGTTTCAAATCCCTTCTTAACAGAGGAAACACCGATGTTGCAGCCAAATTTAAAGTTGCTTTTAATCACCGACATGCCGTGAGCAATCGCGTTGTAAATGGTCGTTTTGTAGATATGCGAATTTTCTTCATCGCAGTAACAATAAAGGCCGGCAATTAGGCTATCATATCGGATGATTTTACAGGTATCGGTTTCGTTGAATAATTCCTCAAAAACATTCTGTATAATCAGAAAGGTCATCTCTTCCGCTTCCTTGGTGCTCACAATATCATCCTGCCCGAACAGATTTCGGTTGTTATACGGCTGAAACAGAATCACCGTAAATAGCGCTGAGGAAAAATCAACCAGATCCGAGGATGACTTTACCGAGTTTCCCTGGAGCAAGCCGCAAAGATAAGTGTTTACGTAAAGCTCCTGAAGGTTTCCCTCCAAAATGTTCAGGCTGCGCTTACTCGACACGTAATCGTTAAGCGCCTCTTTGACAATGCCATAGCCGTTTGTACGGACGCTGTTTTTGTTTTCCTGACGCTTGTAAATCCGAATCAGTTCGCTCAGCGGAAAGAAATTTTTCACCGAGAACCATACACCCAGCCCGCAGCAGAGCATCAAAGAAAAAATAATAAAGACCAGCCAAAACGTTCTCGCCCTCTTCAAAGCGCTGTAAAGCTCACTGTTGTCGCTGATATACAAAAACTTCCAGCCCGTATATGCCGATGTCGCACAGACAGAAACGGTGCTGCCATCATAAATAATATCATTTTTATAGTCGGCATAGTGCATAAGCGGCGGCAAATCCGCTGTGTCTGCCATAATTACCTTGTCATTGCTGTTTAATATCACGGTTTGTCCCGTCTTGCTTTTGCTATATGTTATCGTTTTTAAGACAGAATCATTGATACGGAAAACCGCCGTCGCGTGCACATAACTATCGTCCACATAAGCCGGCAGCTGATATATAAGATCCAGACAGCGGCTTCCGTTTTCCGAGGTAACCGCCAGCTGCGCCGCCAGATTTGGCGTATGCATGATTTTTTCCCACTCCTCAAACGAAATGCCCGAATCCTTATAGTAATACTGAAAAAAGGACGCGGCATCATCGGTATGCGTCGTTGAGATTACCTCTCCCAAATCCCTGAAATAGATGTATGCGCTTTCAAAGGACGTGGACTCTAAGAGTCTTGTCATGTCTCTGGAAAGATACATCGAAACCGCATTGATAGAATCCCCGGCAACGCCGACTGCGATAATGTTGTTTACCGTATCGTTGGTAGCAATATTTTTATAAAGCGTGTTTGCCGCGGATATTTTGTTGTCAAACTGGAGCATGTTTTTGTTTAGGGTATCCATGTAGCTCTTTTCCATATATTCACGGCTGGTTTTATTCAGCGAAAAGTACAGAAAAAAACTGCATGCAGACAAAATAAAGCAGATAATAAAATACGAAAAAAAGCCCAGATACAGCATATTATAAATCTGCCGAAGCCTGCTGCTTGAGTAATTTTTCTTCGTCCATTTTCTATGAAGCCGCATTTTTTTGTCCTCCCCGTTCCCCTCGCCGTATCAAAATATTCCTTCTGCTTTGACCGTTTTGTTTTGCCGGCATATGCCGCATTGTTGTATTATCTTATTAAAATAACAGCAAAAAGTCAATATTCGTTGGCTTTCTGATTGTTTTTTTATGACTACGGTTGGCTTTCTGACAGTTTTTTAAGCGTAAACCAAACCTTTACGGGCGGTTTCTTCCAATGAGACTTCTCACGGTATCGGGCTTATCGGCACGCATGGCATACAGTGCGCGGCAATCAGTTTTGATAAAAAATATTCTGCTTGCACAAAAACGGATAACAGATCAGGGTTTTTGCGTCAAGGTCCTCCTTATGCATATCAACCGCTGTGATTTGACTGTTCTCATAGGAAGTGTAATAATAGATTCCCCGATCCGCATTGACGCAGCTTGTGTATATGGTGATCTCGTTCTTGTCATTTTCCAGTCGGCAGCAGCCGCGCTGCTGCTCTGCCGCGCCGAGGATGTGAAAACACTGGCTGACGCTTTCCTCCTCGCCGCAGCCGGAAACAGAGGCGCCGCGCACAAATGCCGTACGGATAAAACGCGATTGCGAGGACAAATCCCCCGGCAGTCCGATGGCGCCCATGCCTCTGCTGTAAACAGAAAGCGGAATATCACCCGGAAAACGGTTCTCCGGCGCAGCAGCCGACAGCCCCTGATAGTTGTTCAGCGCAAACATCTGCATCGGAAACGGCGGATTGTTGGTCAAAACGCCAACCACGTTTTCATAGATATGCATCCCGTCCGCCATTGGCTCTGCGACAATGCAGTCATGCTGATCCGCCAGCATAAAATGCAGCTTTGCGGCCGGCATATCCTTCCGAAAACATGTACCATTCGCCGTATTTGGCATAATCATCCGGCACCAAAGA
>URTH01000013.1 GCA_900550775.1 uncultured Eubacteriales bacterium
TTTGCAATCACCGAGTTTTCGGTCGGCGCGCTGAATGACGAGTACGGCTATGAGGGGCAGGGCGACTACATGCGCGACATGATGATTGCGGCGTTCAGTCACCCGGCATGTACGGGATTCGGAATCTGGTGGCTCTCGGACAGCTGGACGGACTGGGATTCGCCCTACCGCCCCGATAACCCCGACAATAAGGGGAACGGCGCCGGTGTTTCGCCGCTTTACAACCGTTGGTTCGGTGAAAAACCGGGTCTGAAACAGTATCAGGATCTGCTTTATAACAAATGGTGGACAAGAGGCGCGACCGCAATCACCGACCAAAACGGCGTTGCAGCGGTGAACGGGTTTTACGGCGATTATGACGTCACCGTCAAGGTGGACGGAAAAACAAAAACCGCGATGGCGGCGTTCCATAAGGGATATGAAAACGAATTGGTAATTACCGTTCGTTAGCCGAAAGAGAGCAATCCGAACCCGCCTGAAAAGGCGAAACAAAAAAAGGCAGAAAGCCGGGATTTGGCTTTCTGCCTTTAAATGTGCCGAAAACGGCGTAAAATCAGCAAGAAATTTCATTTCTGCGGCGAGGAGAAATGCCGCTTGTTTTTTTAGGCGGCTTCTGCTATAATGACCTTGATGTACCGCTGCCGTTTGCGGGATCGTTCCAAATGGCTCTGATGCGGATTTCGGCGGTCAGGCCGCGCGGATGATTCTTTTTATAAGTCAGGCCGTATTCGTCCCCAAAATAGATATGGATTCTCTGGTTGATATTGTGGATGCCGTACTTTTCCACCGGCTCGTCAGGGGCAAATTTTTGATTGACCTGGCGGTTTAGCTCGTTGATATCGACCAGACCTTCGGGGCCGTTGTCGCTGACGGTAATCACGATATCGCCGCCGTCACGCTTTGCGGCAAGCTCAATCATGCCGCGCTCCTCAATTTCTGGAAAGGCGTGATTGATACAGTTTTCTACTAGCGGCTGCAGGGTTAGCTTGCAGATGTGCGCCATGAGCAGCTCTTCCGGGATATCGGTGTGCAGGGTGAATTTGTCCGCATAACGGATTTTTTGAATATACATATAGCTTTTTACCTGTTCCACTTCCTGGGCAAGCGTGATGACCTCCGCACCGTTGCTGAGCGAAATCATAAAGAATTTGGAAAGCGCCATAATCATCTGCTGGATATCGTCGGCGTGATACTTTTTTGCGAGGACGCAGACAGAATTCAGCGTGTTATACAAAAAGTGCGGCGTAATCTGCGCCTGCAGCGCTTTCAGCTCGGCGCGCTGGCGTTTGGTGGTCTCATGCTCAATGTTTAAAATCAGATCCTTGATGGTAATCTGCATGTTGTTAAACACCGAGAACAATACCCCGATTTCATCGTTTGCGTCAGAGATCAGCGGCGTTTCGTTTCCCGGTTCGTAGCAGCGCATCGCCGATGAGAGGATGGAGAGCGGTCTTGTGATGGTGATTGAGACAACCAGGATAAAAATCAGGGACAGCAGAAACAGCGCGAGCGCGGTGATTAAAATTGCGATCATGATCGCGTTTCGCGTGGAGCGGAACTCTTTGATGCGGACGGCGCCGACCAGAAAAAGCCCCGTATCCTTGATGGGGTGGGTCGAGATCAGAAAGTTTTGGCCGTCAATGGCGGCGGTTCGGGTTTCGCTTTGGGTACTCTTTAGCATATCGCCGAAGAGAATCTGGCTGTTTACCAGGTGCTGGCCGATTTCGGATGTGTCATAGTCCACCAGATGATTGGAGGAACTGATAAACAGACGGCCGGTTTTACCGAGCGTTACATCGTTGATGATTTTGGTGAAATTGCGGATGTTTACGTTGGCTTTCAGCACGGCCACGGGTTCGTTGGTGGTAAAATCGACCAAAAGCTTGGATACCACAATAAAGCTATTGCTCTCGTTGATGTTATTCCGAACGGTCCAGCCGGTGGAATTGCTCAGCCGCAGCGAATTGTTAAACCAGATGTCGTTCTGCATCTGATCCGCGGAAAACACGTGTGAGCCGGTGCTGAGCGGCGGAAAGTCCGGGCGGTTTAACACGTATAATTCAAGCTGAGAAATGCTGTTTTGAAAGATGTCGGTTTCCATCAGTGAGTTTTCAAGGGTAGCAACCTCTTTTAATGTGGAGTCGTGCTTGTCGCTGCACAGGATATCCTGGACTTCTTTTTTAATCTGAAAAGAAAGCATGATGGCGTTGATGCTGTCAATTTCCGAGCTGAGCGCCTGATGCGAGGCAAGAATGGCCTGCTCCACATTCTGCTGCGCAAGGTCAACCACGACGGTCTCCGAACGCCAGATGACAACCAAAGAAAAAATGGTGAGCGTAAGGACGACAATCGAGGTATAAGCAAGGACTAATTTGGATTTAATAGAAAGAAAGGTTTTTTCCCGTTTTTTTCTTAACATAGCGTTTCACCCTAAGATATTTGCTGATCGTTGATCTGATTTTATTATAAATGTTCGACAAAAAAAGGTCAAGAAAATTTATTCTTGCGGGCAAAAGACCGTAAGTTTTCAAACGAATCGTAAGTTTATCGG
This sequence comes from uncultured Eubacteriales bacterium, assembly GCA_900550775.1. Lineage (GTDB taxonomy): Bacteria > Bacillota > Clostridia > Monoglobales > Monoglobaceae > Ructibacterium. The sequence goes on from URTH01000013.1 coordinate 2,552, forward strand.
ATTGCAAAGAAGAGGCACACTTGATAAAATGGGGATAGAACAAAAGGGTTTGTACGTGTGCCTGAGAAAGAGGGGGTACCATGAAGAAAACGATTATACTGGGAATCATTCTTGCCATGGCGGCCATGCTGTGCAGCTGCAGCGGCGGCGAGACAGCAAGACGCCGAGTCAAGCAGGAGATTGTTGTTGCCTGCGGCCGGGACGCCACCGGCACCATGAAAAATCTGATGAACGAATTTACGGCGCAGAGCGAGACAACACAGGTCAAGCTGATTGAGTTTTCCAACGAGAGCACGGAGCTTTACCGTGCGGTCAGTGCGATGCTGGCCGGAAAGGAAGTGCCGCTGGACGCCATGCTGATTGAGGATGTCTGGGTCAGCGAATTTGTAAAAAACGGATATTTGCAGCCGCTCGGCGGCAGCGTCAGCTTTGACCGTGACAGTTATCACCCGGCCATTGTCGATTTTGCCCAAACGGACGGAGATCTTTATTGGTATCCGCTGATTTTGGATACGGGGCTTATGTACTATCGGGACGACATCACGGACGGAAGTCTTGACTATCGGCAGCTTGCGGAGCAAAGCGCGATCCGTTACGCAGTCCAGGGCGCGGACGGCGAGGAAATGATTTGCTGCGCGATGGAATTGATCCATCTGACGGGATCGGTGCGCGACGGCGTGCGCCTTTATAAAAAGGCGATCGATGGTTCGGTGCCGGGCGATCCTGTGACAAGCTTTAAAAACGGTGACGCGGCGTATGTGCGTGCGTGGACGTGCGACAATAGCGATATCATGCGCGGATATTCTCCCGTTGCGGCACAGGTCAGCACCAAGGTCTTGATGCGGACGGACGGTGAGGCTTATGCCACCGCAAGGGCGTACGGCATGTCGGTCAATGCGGCAAGCGAAAAGGCCGAAAACGTCAAAGAGCTTCTTAACTATCTGGCGACGCCGGATGTGAAGAACCGAATTTTAAAGGAGATGGGAACGCTGCCGATGCAGGCGGCGGACTGCGAAAACCCGTTTATCTCCTATTATCGGGATTATATTGATGACACATTTCCGATGTTTCAGACGCTGAAATTCAGACCCAAAAAAGAGGATTATACCCACCTTTCAAAGGATGCGGAAACAGCGCTTAGTGAATATCTGGCAGGTGACGGCTCAATTGACGCGGCCGCCGCTGCAATTGAAAATCTGCTTGACGATACAAAATAGAGGCAGGCGGCGTATTTTGCGCCGCCTTTGTTGTTTTAGATTTGTGTCAATTGCACAACGAAATTTTATTCTCCTGCTATCGGTTAAACACCCTTGACAATAAGCGACGGTATGCGCCAACTTTCTTTGGTTTTACCTTGACAAATCCGCGGTTTACGATTACAATAAAAGGGTGAGAGGGGAAACCTTTTCCATAAAATAGCCACGAATATCACCAGGAAACGGAGCGGTACGAATGAGCATCAAACGACTATTTGTAGAGAAAAAGAAGGGTTTTGATATCGAAGCGAAGGCGATGGTTCATGACCTGCGCGAAAATTTGGGTCTGCGCGGTCTTACCGGGGTACGTGTGATCAATCGCTATGATATAGAAGGAATCAGTGACGAAGAGCTTGCGCTGACGCAGTTTACGGTGTTTGCAGAACCACAGGTGGATGAGCTTACCATGGGGGACATCAAGATTGCGGAGGGCAAGTATTTTGTTATGGAGTATTTGCCGGGACAGTTTGATCAAAGAGCGGATAGCGCCGCACAGTGCGTACAGATTATGACCGGGGGCGAAAAACCAAGGGTTCGGACTGCAAAAGTGGTGGTATTGCTGGGGGATATCAGCGATGACGCGCTGCGCAGCGCCGAGAGTTATTGTGTCAATCCGGTAGAATCCCGTCTGACTGATATGAGCCTTCCCAAAACGCTGTCCGAGCGTTTGGACGCACCGGCTGATGTCAGAATTTTAGACGGTTTTATTGATTATGACCAAGATCAGTTAGAGGACATGATCCGGGAATTGGGTCTTGCCATGGATCTTGACGATATGAAGTTTTGTAAGTCTTATTTTAAAGATGTTGAAAAGCGCGATCCGAGCCTGACCGAAGTGCGGATGATTGATACCTATTGGTCGGATCACTGCCGCCACACCACGTTTTCTACCATTTTGGATCATGTGGAGATTGAAGATGCCCTGGTACAGGATACCTATCAGTCTTATCTTAAATCGCGCAAAAACGTCTACGGGGATCGGAAAAAGAACATCTGTCTGATGGATATTGCCACCATTGCGGTGAAGGAACTGAAGAAACAGGGCGTTTTGACCGCACTGGATGAATCGGAGGAGATCAACGCCTGCTCCATCGAGGTGGATGTGGAAATGGAGGATCAGACCACCGAAAAGTGGCTGGTGATGTTTAAAAATGAGACGCATAACCACCCGACGGAAATCGAGCCCTTCGGCGGTGCGGCAACTTGTTTGGGCGGTGCAATCCGCGATCCGCTGTCGGGACGTTCTTATGTCTACCAGGCGATGCGTGTGACCGGGTCGGGCGATCCGCGGAAAACACTGAAAGAGACGTTGCACGGCAAGCTTCCGCAGCGTAAAATTACGGTGGGCGCCGCACAGGGGTACAGCTCCTACGGCAATCAGATCGGGCTGGCGACCGGCCAGGTTTCGGAGATTTATGACGAGGGCTATGTGGCAAAGCGGATGGAGATCGGCGCAGTCATTGCGGCCGCACCAAAGGAAAACGTGGTGCGCGAAGTGCCGGAGCCGGGCGATGTGGTGATTCTTTTGGGCGGCATGACCGGGCGTGACGGCTGCGGCGGCGCAACCGGATCATCGAAGGCACACAATGACGATTCGCTGGAGACATGCGGCGCAGAGGTGCAAAAGGGTAACGCCCCGGTTGAGCGAAAGCTGCAGCGTCTGTTCCGCAAGAAAGAGGTTACTACCCTGATTCGCCGCTGTAACGATTTTGGCGCCGGCGGCGTCTCAGTTGCCATTGGCGAGTTAGCAGACGGACTGCGGATCAATCTGGATCGGGTTCCTAAAAAATATGAGGGATTAGACGGTACTGAACTTGCGATTTCCGAGTCGCAGGAGCGCATGGCCGTTGTTGTCCGTGCCAAGGACGCACAGACACTGATTGACGCGGCTGATCAGGAAAATTTAGAGGCAGTCGTCGTTGCAGAGGTGAACGATACCGGCCGTCTGGTGATGGATTGGCGCGGCAAGACCATCTGTGATATCAGCCGTGAATTTTTGAATACCAACGGGGCAGAAAAGCATCACGATGTCTTTGTACCAAAAGGCGTATATGAGGACGCGCTGTTTGATGCGACGCCGCAGGGCGAAAATTACGAGGCAAAGGTCAAAAACCTTTTATCTGATCTCAATGTGGCATCGCAAAAGGGCTTGGTTGAGCGGTTCGACAGCACCATCGGAGCGGGAACCGTGCTGATGCCCTATGGCGGAAAGCATCAGCTGACGCCGCAGCAGAGCATGGTCGCAAAGATTCCGACCCTTCATAAAGAGACCAACACCGCGACGGTTATGACATACGGTTACAGCCCCAAATTATCCAAGGCAAATCCCTTCCTGGGCGCACTCTATGCCGTGGTGGAATCGGTAACCAAGGCCGTATGCACCGGCGCAGATTATAAGGATGTTTATCTGACGTTCCAGGAATATTTTGAGCGTTTGGGCAGCGATCCCGGACGCTGGGGCAAGCCGTTTGCCGCGCTCCTTGGCGGATATCTTGCGCAGAAGAAGCTGCAGCTTGCCGCAATCGGCGGCAAGGACAGTATGTCCGGCTCCTTTAACGATATTGACGTTCCGCCGACTCTGGTTTCGTTTGCGGTTGCACCGCTTTCGGTAAAGTCGGTGACCTCATCGGAATTTAAGGGCAGCGGCAATTTGGTGTTCTGGCTAAAGCCCAAGTATGACGAAAATCATATGCCGGACTTTGACAGTTTAAAGGCACTTTACGATATGGTGTATTTGATGCTTCATGATACCAAGGTAAAACTGGTGCGTTCGGCATGGGCAGTCGGAAACGGCGGCGTGATGGAGGCCATCTGTAAGATGGGCTTTGGCAACAAAATCGGATTTACCTTTACGGAGTGCTGCGATAAGCGTGAACTTTTTAACGCGGCCTTTGGCAGTATCGTGATTGAGGTTGAGGGACTTGGTGCAACCGGTATGCTGGGCGATATGGTTGACGTGGTAAAGCTTGGTCATACAACAGAGGAACCCGTAATCCGTATCGGCGGCGAGACAATCAGTTTGGATTCTCTGATTGATTGCTGGCAGCAGCCGCTGGAAGAGGTGTTCGCGACCAAGGCGGACTATGACGATGTCGGTATGAAAGCGTTTTCCTATGGCGAACGCGTGTTTGTAAAGCCGTCCGAGACGTTTGCAAAGCCGCGCGTCTTTATCCCTGCCTTTCCGGGAACAAACTGTGAATATGATTCTGCCCGCGCGTTTGAGCGCGCCGGCGGCGCCGCTGATGTGCAGATTTTTAAGAACCTGAAGGCGGCACACATTGAGGATTCGATCAACCGTTTTGTGGACAGCATCCATAAGGCACAGATGATTATGCTGCCGGGCGGATTTTCCGGCGGTGACGAGCCGGACGGCTCCGGCAAGTTCATTAAGGCGGCCTTTGAAAACGAGCGCGTCAAAGAGGCAGTCATGGATCTGCTGTATCACCGTGACGGCTTGATGCTGGGTATTTGTAACGGATTCCAGGCGCTGATTAAGCTCGGACTGGTGCCCTACGGTGAAATCCGTAAGGCAAGCAGCGACAGCCCGACCCTGACCTTTAATACGGTCGGCCGCCATGTTTCGCAGATCGTATCGACCAAGATTACCTCGGTAAAATCGCCGTGGTTTGCCGGTGTGCAGCTTGGCGATATCCATCAGATCGCCGTTTCGCACGGGGAGGGACGTTTTGTGGCAAGTCCGTCTCTGATTGCCGAAATGGAGAAGAACGGCCAGATTGCAACGCAGTATGTGGATATGCAGGGGAACCCGACCTACGAGATGCCCTATAACCCCAACGGCTCGTATTACGCGATTGAGGCCATCACCAGCAAGGACGGAAGAATTTTAGGAAAGATGGGACACTCCGAACGGTTTAAGGGCGGCGTATTCCAGAATATTCCGGGAGAAAAGGATCAAAAGATTTTTGAATCCGGGGTAAAATACTTCCGTTAAACCATCTTTTATAAATGACAGATCGCGGAGATGATTTCTGCTTTCGTCAAAGGAGAATTATATGGATCCAAGAGCAGCAGAGTATATACAACAGAAAATCAGCGGCAAACCAAAGATCGGGATTATACTCGGCACCGGCCTTGGCACGATCGGCGATCAGGTCAAAGACGCGACCGTCATCGATTACCGGGAGATTCCGGGATTTATGGCGTCAACGGCGCCCGGTCATGCCGGACGGCTGGTGGTGGGAACCATGGGAAAAAACCCGGTAATCCTGATGCAGGGGCGCGTTCATTATTACGAAGGGTATTCCATGCAGCAGCTGGCTGTTCCGGTGCGGACGCTGCGCCGGCTGGGGGTGGAAAAGCTGATTGTGACCTGTGCAACCGGCAGCATCAATGCGTCATTTTGTCCGGGGGACACGGTGCTGCTCCTCGATCATATCAAGCTGGCGCTTGACAGCCCGGTGCGCGGCGAGAACCCGAACGATCTGGGAGACCGCTTTTTCGATATGACAACGGCGTACACGCCGTATCTTCGTGAAATAGCCAAACAGGCAGCCAAGGCGGCAGGAAAAACGCTGCATGAGGGTGTTTATGCCTACATGGGAGGGCCGCAGTTTGAAACACCGGCCGAAATCCGTGCGCTCCGTCTTTTGGGCGCGGATCTTGTGGGCATGTCCACAGTGCCGGAGGTGATCACGGCGGCGCATTGCGGTATGGAGGTGCTGGGGCTTTCCTGCGTGACAAATATGGCGGCAGGGATGGAAAACGGCGGCATGAACAAGTGCGTGATTGACGAGGCCGAACGGCGCGGTATGAGAAACCTTTGTGACATTTTATTACGGGTGGTGGATATGCTATGAAAAAAATAGCCAGCTTTACGGTCGATCACCGTAAAATCGGTGAGGGAATCTATCTCTCACGCATAGACGGTGATGTGGTAACCTACGACCTGCGGATGCGAAAGCCGAACAGCGGCGATCTGTTAACCAACAGTGCAATGCATTCGCTGGAGCATTTGGTTGCAACCCTGGCGCGAAACAGTGAGATGGGAGATCGCATTATCTACGTGGGGCCGATGGGCTGCCAGACCGGGTTTTACTTTTTAATCAGGCATTTGAATCATGCCGAAAACCTTGCGCTGATCAAACGCATCTTTCACGATGCGGCCGCTTATCAGGGCGAAATGCCTGGCAACAGTGAGATCGAATGCGGCAACTATAAAAACCTGGATTTAGATGCGGCGCGGCATGAAGCAAAACGCTATGAAAGCGTGATTCAAAATAAAACGGTGGAAGATCTGAGGTATCCAGAATGAAAGAAACGTTATGGATTCACGATGTGACAGCGGTCACCATGCAGGATGAATGTCCGGTGATCGAGCACGCCAACATTGTGATAGAAGGAAACAGAATTACCTATCTCGGTACAGAGCGCCCGGAGGGTAGCTTTGACCGCGAGATTGACGGCCGCGGCAAGGTGGCAATGCCGGGGCTGATTAACGCGCACACCCATACGGCGATGACGGTTTTGCGCAGTTATGCCGACGATATGAATTTGCAGGACTGGTTGTTTCAAAAGATAGTTCCGTATGAGGACACCATGACCGAGGACGTTGTCTATCGGGCCAGTATCAACGGCATCATGGAAATGCTGGCGTCGGGTACAACCTGTTTTCATGATATGTACTTTTTCCAGGAGGAGACGGCAAAGGCGGCGAAGCTGCTCGGTATGCGCGGTGTGCTCAATGAGGGAATCACCGACAGCGTGCTGAATGTAAAACTGAAAAAGGCCGAACGCCTTTTTAATATTGTGGAAAACAGCGGCGGCAGACTGCGGGTCGGGGTTTCTCCCCATGCGGTTTACGCTTGCTCGCCCGATACGCTGCGGCGGTGCGCGGCTTTTGCGAAAGAGCACGGATTGCGGATTCACACACACCTTTCCGAGACGAAAAAGGAAAATATCGATTGCGAAAAGGAATATGGAATGAGTCCGACCGCTCTGATGGAGGAATGCGGTCTGATGGAGCTGCCGCTGTCGGCGGCGCACGGTGTTTGGCTGTCGGAAAAGGACTTAGAGATTTTAAAAAAGCACGATGCGGCCGTGGTGCATAATCCGGTGAGCAATCTAAAGCTTGCCTCCGGGGTTGCAAATGTGCCGGCAATGCGAAAACAGGGAATCACCGTTGCACTGGGGACGGACGGCGCCTCCAGCAATAATAATCTGGATTTGTTTGAAGAAATCAAGCTGACCGGAATCTTGCATAAGGGGATCAGTTATGACCCAACCGCACTCCCTGCGTGGGAGGTCTTAAAGATGGCAACGGTCGGCGGCGCACGGGTACTGGGGTTTTCCGATCTTGGGATGATAAAGACGGGGTATTTGGCGGACGTGATTTTATTGGATTTTCAAACGCCGCGCTTTGTCCCCAATCATGATACGGTCGCGAACCTGGTCTACACGGCGCGCGGCAGTGATGTTGTTTGTACGATTGTAGACGGAAAAATCGTCTACACCAAAGAAGAAAAGATAAGGTTTACCGCCGATCAAGTCGAGGCGGAGACACTTTTTTCATAAGCTCTACCGGCCCGCGGTAGGGAAACGATAGATTTGCGGGCAGAAAGGCATGAAAAGTATGGCACAAGTTGCAATTGTTATGGGTAGTAATTCGGATTTGCCGGTCGTAAAGGGCGCGATCACACAGCTGAAAAAGTTTGGCGTATCGTATGAGGCGCACGTGATTTCGGCGCACCGTACGCCGCTTGCGGCAGAGCAGTTTGCCAAATCGGCAAAGGAGAAGGGAATCAAGGTGATTATTGCGGCAGCAGGAAAGGCGGCACATCTCGGCGGCGTGATTGCGGCCTACACCACCTTGCCGGTGATCGCGCTTCCGATTCGGTCCTCGTTGATGGACGGACTGGATTCGCTGCTTTCTATGGTACAGATGCCGTCCGGAATCCCGGTGGCTACGGTGGCGGTAGACGGCGCGGATAATGCAGGAATCCTGGCCGTGCAGATGCTGGCGCTCTCTGACGCGGGTCTTTCCGATCAACTGGAGCGGTTTAAAGCGGACATGGCAAAGGCCGTACAGGAAAAGGACGCAAAATTACAAGAGGAATTAAAGAGCCTTTAGGGCAGAAACAGAAGGAGGAGTTATACCATGAGTCAGGCGTACAAAAACGCAGGAGTAGATGTAGAGGCAGGGTATCGGGCGGTTGAGCTGATGAAAAGCCACGTAAAGCGGACGAATATCCCCGGTGTGCTTTCCGGAATCGGCGGCTTTGGCGGCCTGTTCGAGATCGGAACAGGATATAAAAACCCGGTTTTGGTTTCCGGCACCGACGGCGTGGGAACAAAATTAAAACTTGCCTTTTTGATGGACAAGCATGATACGGTGGGACAGGACTGCGTGGCAATGTGCGTCAATGATATTGCTTGCGGCGGCGCAAAGCCGTTATTCTTCTTGGATTACATCGCGGTCGGCAAAAACGTGCCGGAGCGGGTTGCCGACATCGTAAAGGGCGTGGCGGACGGCTGCGTCAAGGCCGGCTGTGCCTTAATCGGCGGCGAGACGGCGGAGATGCCCGGATTTTACGACCCGGAGGAATATGATCTGGCCGGTTTTTCGGTCGGCATTGTCGACAAGGATAAGATCATTGACGGCTCTCGGTTAGAGCCGGGCAACGTGATTATCGGCGTGCAGTCCTCCGGCGTGCATTCCAACGGATATTCTCTGGTGCGCAAGATTTTTCAAATTGATGACAGTGCAGACTGCGTCAAGAGACTGAAAACGTATAGCAATGAGCTTTCCATGACCCTTGGCGAGGCGCTTTTGATGCCGACCAAAATTTATGTAAAGCCGCTGCTTGCCGCAATCGAAAAGGCGGATGTCCGCGCGGTTTCGCACATCACGGGCGGCGGATTTATCGAAAATATTCCGCGAATGCTGAAAGAGGGAACCAGAGCGAAAATTGATAAAAACAGCTTTACCGTGCTGCCGATCTTTAAAATGCTGCAAAAGCTGGGTGACGTGTCAGAGCGCGATATGTTTAATACCTATAACATGGGTGTCGGACTGATGCTGGCGGTTCCGAAAGATCAGGCGGATAACGCCATCGCTGCGATTGCCGGTGAGGGCGAGACGGCCTGTGTGGTCGGTGAGATTGTCGCCGGCGAAAAAGGAGTGGAGATATGCTAAGAATCGGTGTTTTGGTTTCCGGCGGCGGTACCAATCTTCAGGCGCTGATTGACGCGCAAAAGAGCGGCATCCTGCATAGCGGAAGCATCGTGACGGTAGTCAGTAATAAAGAGGGCGTCTATGCACTGCAGCGCGCCGAAAACGCCGGGATTGACAGTAAGGTCATCACCAAAAAAGCCTGCGGCGGCAGCAACGCCGCGCTGAGCCGCGCAATCTGCGACTATATGAAAGAGATGCGGGTCGATGTGATTGTACTTGCCGGATTTTTGGCGATTTTAGAGGGCGAGCTTTTGACCTGTTACCGGGATCGGATTATCAACATTCACCCGTCCTTGATTCCGTCCTTTTGCGGTGACGGATTTTACGGACTTAAGGTGCATCAGGCGGCGCTTGACTACGGTGTTAAGGTAACGGGCGCCACGGTGCATTTTGTGAACGAGGTGACCGACGGCGGCAAAATTATCATGCAAAAGGCGGTAGAAATTCAGGAAGGCGACACCGCCGAAACGCTGCAAAAGCGCGTGATGGAAGAGGCGGAATGGGTGATTCTGCCAAGAGCCGTTGAGGCGGTTTGCAGCAGCCTAGGCACAAGGAAGTAATCAAAGTCCGCAAGATAAAATTTAATGAAGCGTTGTAAACAGAAGGAGGAACGATATGAAGATCGATCTTTATGAGGAGTTAAAGAAGAACCCCTATCCCGGTCGCGGGATCATTCTTGGTAAATCCAAGGATGGCATGCACGCCGTTTTGGCATACTTTATCATGGGCAGAAGTGAGAATAGCCGCAACCGCGTTTTCGTTACCGATGGAGACGGCATCCGCACCCAGGCTTATGATTCGTCCAAAATGGAGGATCCGCACCTGATTATCTATGCGCCGGTACGGGTTTTGGGCAACAAGACCATCGTCACCAACGGCGATCAGACCGATACCATCTATGATTTGATGAATCAGCAGCTGACCTTTGAACAGGCGCTGCGCACCCGTGAATTTGAAGATGACGCGCCGAACTACACGCCCAGAATCTCCGGCATTGTGAAGATGACGGATCAGAATTTTAACTATGCCTTATCGATTTTAAAGAGTGCGGACGGCGACCCGTCCTCCTGTCTGCGGCATACCTTTACGTATCACAATCCAAAGGCCGGTGAGGGTCATTTTATCCACACCTACCGCGGAGACGGAAATCCGCTGCCCTCCTTTGAGGGAGAGCCGAAGAAGGTGGAGATTTCGGACGATATGGAGGCGTTTTCGCACAATCTGTGGGAGAGCCTTGATGCGGACAACAAGGTCTCGCTGTTTGTGCGCTATATCAATGTAAAAGACGGCAGCGTCCGCTCTAAGATCATCAACAAAAACGCCTAAAAGAGAGGTAGCACGGGTTTTTCTAAAAAGACGAAACCTCGGCATCTTTCGGTCAGATACAAGAGAGGAGCAATACAATGAACGAACTGGAACTGAAATACGGATGTAACCCCAATCAAAAACCGGCGAGAGTCTTTATGGAACAGGGCGAGCTGCCCTTTCAGGTTCTCTGTGGAAAACCGGGCTACATCAACCTGCTGGACGCATTAAACGGCTGGCAGCTGGTTAAGGAACTCAAGGCGGCAACCTCCCTTCCGGCGGCGACCTCCTTTAAGCATGTTTCTCCGGCCGGTGCAGCGGTCGGACTGCCGCTTTCCGATACCTTAAAAAAGATCTATTTTGTTGATGACAGTATCACCATGACGCCGCTTGCCAATGCCTATGCAAGAGCCAGAGGCGCGGATCGGATGTCCTCTTTCGGGGACTTTATTGCACTGTCGGACGTGTGCGACAAGGCGACCGCACAGCTGATTGCCAAAGAGGTCTCGGACGGCGTGATTGCGCCGGGCTATGAGAATGAGGCGCTTGCGATCTTAAAGGGAAAGCGAAAGGGTAACTATAACATTTTGCAGATCGATGAAAACTATGTTCCCGTTGAGATTGAGCGTAAGCAGGTCTTTGGCGTCACGTTTGAGCAGGGTAGAAACGAACTGAAAATCGATGAAACGCTGCTCTCCGATATCGTGACGGAGAATAAGAGCATGTCGGAGGAACAAAAACGGGATCTGATGATTGCGTTAATCACTTTAAAATATACCCAGTCCAACAGTGTTTGCTATGTCAAAGACGGCCAGGCAATCGGCATCGGCGCCGGGCAGCAGTCCAGAATCCACTGTACCCGCCTGGCCGGCAACAAGGCCGATATCTGGTGGCTGCGTCAGGCACCGCAGGTGCTGAGCCTCTCTTTTGTGGACGGAATTAGGCGCGCCGACCGTGATAACGCCATTGACGTTTATATCTCGGATGAATATGAGGACGTTTTGGCGGACGGCGTATGGCAAACCATCTTTAAGGAAAAGCCGCCGGTTTTCACCAAAGAAGAAAAGCTGGCGTGGATTCAGAAAAATACGGACGTAGCGCTCGGCTCTGACGCGTTCTTCCCGTTTGGCGATAATATCGAACGGGCGCATAAATCCGGCGTGACGGTCATTGCGCAGCCGGGCGGCAGCATCCGCGACGATCACGTCATTAAAACCTGCAATCGGTTCGGTATGGCAATGGCGTTTACCAGGATTCGTCTGTTCCACCATTGATTTTAGGGAGCAGTACCGGCCAATCATGAAAGAAAAGGAGAGAAAATCATGAATATTTATCAGTTGTCTGAATTGTCCGAAGAAAAGAAGAATTTTATTTTAAAGCGTGCAGAGATTGATATTTCCGAGCATATGAAGCTTGCCAAAGAAGTTTCTGACGATATCCGAGTGCGTGGTGACGAAGCAGTGCTTGCGTACACCGAAAAGCTTGACCGTGTCACGCTGCGGCAGGATCAGATGAAGGTTCGCCCGGAGGAGATTGAGGCAGGCTACCATCGTCTGGACGAAAAAACCAGAGAGGCCATCGCCTATGCGGCAAAAAATATTCATAACTTTCATGAAAAGCAGCTGCCGGAGGAAATGTGGTTTACCGAGGTGGACAAGGGTCTGATGGTTGGCGAAAAGACGACGCCGATTGTGGACGTTTGCCTTTATGTGCCGCGCGGTAAAGGCAGCTTTCCTTCCGTTTTGCTGATGCTGGGAATCCCGGCCAAGGTTGCCGGCGTGAAAAAGATTGTGGTTGTCACACCGCCGAACGAAAAGGGCGAGGTGGATGACGCTATTTTGGCTGCCGCAAAGATCATCGGTATCGATGAGATTTATAAGGTTGGCGGCATTCAAGCAGTTTCTGCGGTTGCCTTTGGTACCGAGACCATTCCGAAATGCCATAAAATTATCGGGCCGGGCAACGCTTATGCGACAGCGGCAAAGCGTGTGCTGGCAAATTATATTGACGCCGGTCTGCCGGCAGGGCCGAGTGAGTGTATCATTCTGGCGGACGAGAAAGCAGACCCCGAAAAGGTGGCGCTGGATTGGATGATTGAAGCAGAGCATGGCCCGGATTCCGCGGCGCTTTTGGTAACCCACAGCCGGGAACTGGTTGAAAAGGCGGCGGAGGTTGTGACGCGGCAGCTCACTAAAATTTCCGATAAACGCCGCGAATTTGTCACCACCAACTTTAATACCTACGGCGGCGCGATCATCACCGAAAGCCTGGCACAGAGCATTGATTTTGTCAATGAATATGCGCCGGAGCATATGGAAATCATGACCGAAAAGCCGTTTGACATTCTGCCCAAGATTCAAAACGCGGGCGAGATCTTGTTCGGTGACTATACCCCGGTCACCCTTTGCAATTTTGTACTCGGCCCCAATGCGATTCTGCCGACCGGCCAGTTTGCAAAGACTTATTCCAGTGTGTCCGTTTTTGACTTTTTAAAGCGTTCTTCGGTCGGCTATGCAAGCAGAGAGGGCTTTGAGCGTGTGCGCGATTACGCATATCGGATCGCGACCGTTGAGGGCTTTGATACCCACGGTCTGGCCGTCAAAGAAAGAAAGTAGAAACTTTGCAGATAGGGCGTCACGTCTCCGGTTTTGGAGGCAGCTATTGAACAAGAATAAGGAGCTGATACCGATGAGCAAAACAATTTGTGTAAGCCGTAAAACAACCGAATCCTCAATTCGGGTGACGATTGAAAAGGGCGCGGTGAAGCCGGATTACCGTAAGAGAATTCAAACGCCGCTTCCCTTTTTAAATCATATGATCGAGCATATCGTCTGGCGTGCCGCGCTGAATATTGCAATCGAGATGGAACTGGACGAATTTACGCTGACGCACCTGATCTGTGAGGACGTGGCAATGACGCTTGGAAAGGCGGTCGGCGAATATGTCGCGACAAATGCCGTAAGCGGCTACGGCGTGGGTGTCGGCATCATTGATGAGGCAAAGGCCACGGCGGCGATTTCGTTTGAGGATCGGGCATATCTGGGCTTTAGCAGCAAGGTTTCTTATGGCGAGACGGTCGAGGGGATGCCGGCGGAGGAGCTGATCACCTTTTTGGACGGGTTTGCCCAGGGCGCGCGCTGCACATTGCATTTGGATATTGAAAAGGGCGCAAACGGTCACCATATCTGGGAGGCGGCCTACCGTGCCTTTGGCATTGCGCTGGGTGCGGCGCTCAGTGTGGATGAGAGCCGCCGAGGACTGACCTCCGGCGTAGCAGGGAGGGTGGTCTATGAAGTTAACGCGCAGTGAGATTGACACCATCATCTTTGATATGGATGGGGTCATCACCAAGGAGATGACCTACTGGCAGGCGGCGGCGCTGACCGTGTATGAGCTGTTTTACAGCCACCGGTATTACGGAACACAGGACGTGGATCGTGCCTGGTGTAAAAAACGGGTGGATCAGATTTATCAGACCGTGTTTTGCCACGGGAGGACGGTGCGTGCCATCAAACGCCTTGGCGTCAACACCAACTGGGATCTTGCCTATGTGGTGTTTTGCGTGGCAAAATACCTGGATCCGACCCTTACCACCTTTGAAGAATGGCATTTTCAGTCGGTGTGTCTGTTTATTGAAAATATGGCGGTGCAGCCGCCGGAGCTGTATGTCGGCGTTGAAGGTCTGCTGGCAACGGCGGTTTCGGCAGAGCCGGGCAGCTTTCGCCGCAGCGAGGGAAAGCTGTGGCACCAGCTCAAAGACTGTTTTCAGGCGTGGTATCACGGTGACGGCGAGGTGGAAGGCCTTAAAATGGGCGAAGAACCGCTCTTTCCTTTGCCGGATATCAAAAAGACCCTGTCTGCGCTAAAAGATGCCGGGTTTCGGCTGGGTGTCGGCACCGGCAGACCGCTGGACGAGATTGTACACCCTTTAACCATGTGGGGGCTGGATACGTATTTTGATGCGGACTGCTGGACGGCCTACGATCAGGTGGCCGCCGCAGAGGAAAGCCTAAAGAGCAAGGAACCCCTTGCAAAGCCGCATCCGTTTGTCTTTTTAAAGGCGGCATTTGGCAGCGAGTTTAGCGATGCGCAGATTGTCGCGGGTAAAATCCCCAAGGAGCGACGCTGGCGCATTTTGGCAGTCGGTGACGCAGCCAGTGATCTGCTTTCCGCCAAGGCCGGCGGCTTGCGCTTTGCGGCGGTGCTGACCGGCGTTGAGGGCGAAGCGGCGCTGGACTATTTTCAAAAAAATCATGCGGATATGATTTTGGATTCCGTTTTGGATTTAAAAGCGGAAGATGAGACGGAAATGGATAAAAAGTCTTGACAAAATTCATAAAATAGCATATACTGTAAAAAATAAATATCAGATCATACTTAAGGGAGTAGTTGAAAGCGCCCCGTCAACATCACGGTGAAAGCCTGGCGGGATGCACCCGTGCGGTAACAAGACTTTCGTATGATCGCATTTTTATGCGGTCATAAGGAGGTCTTTTTCTTTTACGATCGCAAAGAGAGGAGCATTTACCATGGAATACTATCGGCAAAGCGGCGAGGCAGCCATGCAGACGCTGCAAACAAACAGAGACGGTCTGTCTCAAACGGAGGCGGAAAAACGACAGGCGCGTTACGGTAAAAACAAGCTGGAAGAGGGAAAGCGCAAAGGCGTGATGCAGGTCTTTATCGAGCAGTTTAAAGACCTTTTGGTGTTTATCCTGATTGCGGCCGGTGTGATTTCGATGTTCTCCGGTCAGATGGAGAGCACGCTGGTAATCTTTGCCGTGCTGATATTAAATGCGGTATTGGGAACCGTACAGTATTTTAAAGCGGAAAAATCGCTGGATAGCCTAAAAGAACTGTCCGCGCCGTCGGCACGGGTGCTGCGC